>CAZMXD010000073.1:0-8823 GCA_964570185.1 uncultured Nitrospina sp.
GGTTGCCCAACTGCTATGAAATTAAATCAAAAAGGAGCCTTAATTGTAGGTGCTTCAGATATTTATTGCGCTTTATGGAATCCAAAAGGGTTGGATTTAAAAGAGCTTGTGCGAATTAGAAAGTTGCCGGACGGATTGAAAAATTATTCAAAAAAGGTTAATAAAATATTCGAAAATAAAAAACTGGATTGGTTATTAGAAGCACCCTGCGATATTTTAGTCCCGGCTGCACGACCTGATGTCGTCACCGCAAAAAATATCGATCGGATTGATTGCCGCCTAATTCTTGAGGGTGCCAATACCCCTATTAGCAAACCTATTGATTATTACTTAAAACATCGTAGAAATATTTTGTCTTTAACCGATTTTATAGTCAATGCGGGTGGAGTTATTGGTTGCGCAGTAGAGCAAAAAATTATGAAAGATAAAGCCTTTGCTGCTAAAGTAAGAAAAACAAATACTCGACAATATACAGAAAATCTTATTTTTAATACTATATCTAAAAATATAATTGAAATTTTTTCAAGAATCAGGAAAGATTATTTATTCCGAGATGCGGCAACTGAATTAGCCTTGGAACGATTGGAAACAAAAGAAATTTGGTTATAACTTAATTTCAATGACTTTCACTCAATTTTCATAAAGAATTTAAATACGATTACTACATTGATTGAATTTCTTTGATAATTTGATCAGCACCCATTTCAATAAGCTCCTCTCCCATTTTACGGCCTAAGGCAATGGCATTTGTTTTGATATCCGTTAGCTCTTTCTTGTATATTTTCTTGCCATCCAAGCTTGCTACCAGTCCCTTTAGAGTAATCTGGTCATCCTCTAATGTAGCAAATGAGCCTATAGGGACATTACATCCACCTTCTAATTGACTGACCAGTGCACGTTCCGCATCTAAAGTATAATGGGTTTCTTCATCATCAATATCTGCAAGAAGTATTTGTTTATCCACATCATTTTTTCGGGTTTCTATGCCTACAGCCCCTTGCCCCATTGCAGGCAATAAAATTTCAGGTGGAATCAATTCTGTAATCCGGTCTTGCCAGCCTAAACGGATCAAACCAGCAGCGGCAAGAATTATCGCGTCAAGCCCTTCTGAGTTAAGCTTTTTTAACCTTGTTTCCAAGTTTCCTCGAAGGGGAATCAAATTAAAATCTGGACGAAAATATTTCAATTGTGACATTCGCCTCAAACTTCCTGTCCCAATTTTTGCTCCTTTCGGAAGTTCATTCAAATCTATATTGTTTCTGGAAATGAGAGCATCAAATGGATTTTCACGTTTTGTCACGCAGGCTATACAAAGATTCAAAGGAAAAGAAATAGGCATATCTTTCATGCTATGGACAGCAAAATCTACCTCACCTTTTAATAACCCCTCCTCAATTTCTTTAATAAAAAGTCCTTTTCCCCCTATTTTAGCCAAAGGGATATTTTGTATCTTATCACCTGAGGTTTTGATTATTTTGATATCAACATCAAGGTCAGAGTGATGAGTGTGTAATAAATCTTTAACCCAATTCGCCTGCCATAGCGCTAATGGGCTACCCCGACTACCAATTATTACTTTGCGGGTTTCCATTAATCGTCCAGATGAAATAAATCTCGAATAGCCTTAAGATATATATGACCATCATGGGATTGGGTTTTCTTTTTTAAACTTATCGTGGGTTTGTGAAGTATTTTATTTACGAGGGATTGCGTCAATTGGTTAATAGCCTCTTTATCATTAGATGAAAGATGATCCATGTTTTTGAGCGTTTTATCCACCTCAAAAGCTCTCATATCTTCTGCCCGATTACGCATTTCCACAATAGTTGGAATAGCATCAAGCGTGGAGAACCAATTATTAAACTTGGTGACCTCTTGATTAATAATCTCCATGGCACTTTCCGCTTCTTTTTGCCTTTCCTCCATATTAGCATTTACCACATTTTGAAGATCATCAATATCGTATAAATATACATTTTCAAGTTCATTGACTTCCGGAGCAATGTCACGTGGTACCGCAATGTCAATAAGAAATATTGGTTTATTCTTTCTTTTTTGAATTGCAGCCTCCATCATTTCTTCATTAACAATAAAGGTAGGTGCTGCCGTTGAGGTAATAATGATATCTGCTCTATGCATTTCTTCTTTGAATGATTCAAAATCCAAAGCACAACCATTTAAAGATTTTGCTAAAGCAGCGGCGCGCTCATAAGTCCGACTCGCTACATAAACTGTTTTAACTCCGTAAGATATGAGATGCTTGGCAGCAAGCTCTGCCATTTCCCCCGTACCTACCAGCATAACCGAGTGGTTTTCCAAATCCTCAAAAATCTTTTTAGCAAGCTCAACAGCAGCGGAACTAATAGAAACCCCTCTTTCTGAAATTCCCGTCTCTTCTCGAACTTTTTTAGCAACATTGAAAGCTTTTTCAAACAACTGATTTAAAACCATTCCCGTAGCACTAAATGACCGGGCGGTACTGTATGCATCTTTGACCTGTCCTAATATTTGTGCTTCACCCAAAACCATCGAGTCAAGACTTGATGAAACCCTAAATAAATGTTCTACAGCCTGATTATCGCAATAACTATAAAAATACTGATCAAGGTTACCGCGAGAAATCCCATGATAATCACAAATAAAGTCCTGTAATAATTGAATGCCTCGATCAGTATTTTCTACCCTTGCATAAATCTCAACTCTATTACAGGTGGATAAGATTATATTTTCTATTATTTCAGGACTTGATACCAGTTGCGATAAAGAAGCTTCAATTTTAACCTGAGTGAAAGCCAGTTTTTCACGAATCTCTACAGGGGTCGTCTTATGGTTGACACCGACTAAAATCAAATTTGGTCCTGGAGTCATTTATCAAATATGTAGAAAAAATGTTCCTATTACCGCAACAAAACCTAATATTGCAAATTGTGCGGCTTTCTTTCCTCTAAGCCCAGTTGTCATTCTGCCAAAAAATACTAATCCATAAATTAACCAAACCATTACCATGGGCATTGTCCTTGCCAAATCCCAGGAGAAAAAAGCTTGGTCCATTTTTGTATTCCAAATGGAACCAGTCATAAAACCCAAAGTAAATAACGGGAAACCAATAGTAATCACCTTAAAGTTTAAGTCATCCAAAACCTCTAAGGACGGCATCCTAAAATACATAATCCCAAGTTTTTTTGTTTTAACTTGATGCTCTTGAATTAAATACATGATACCCGCCGCAAATGCTATCGAGAAGGCTGCATAGCCAATGATGGAAAGTGTCCTATGCATGGTTAGCCAAAATCGCACTTCAGATTCTGGGACAAGTCCGGCATCTTTTGACAAAAACACAGAAACCAACATCACCAAAAAAACTAAAGGAATAACAAATGATCCCAAGTCTTTGATTTTATATTTCCACTCTGTTACAAAGTAAATCACCACAATAAACCAAGCCAAAAACATTGCTATTTCATAAGAGGTTGTATAAGGCCCATGACCAGTTAACGCAGAGTGAATTCCTATGGAAATAGTTTGTGAAATCAAGCCCAAAGTAACCCCAACGCCTGATAAGGTAGCAACTAAAGGTCGTCTATAAACCAAATAGACAAAATACCCCAATGAAGCTATTAGATAACTGAATAACGCGACATTAAACGAAATTTTATCCATTAGCTTTTGATCAGGGAAATAAGTCTATATATTATTAAGGTAAGTCATGGTAACATTTTGTTTTATCTGATTCAACCGCCCACCACACGTATAAAAAGTGAGCATAAAAATAAGCCCCCTTTTAATATTCTGTAGAAGTAATTTGCGCTGGGAAAGAAAGTTTAGGAGGTATTACAAAAAAATAATTGTAAACAGTAAACAAATTTTTTCTGCTAAAGAATCATGGCATTATATTAATTTAAGGGATTAAATTATTGCCATTTCTCGGGAGGTTTAGTGCCCTCTTTTTTTAAGCACTTCTTTTAACTCTACCATAAATTCGTTCACGTCCTTAAAAGATCTATAAACAGAAGCAAAACGAACATAAGCTACATCATCCAAGTTATAAATTTCCGAGATGACTTTTTCTCCCACCTTTACAGCGTGAACTTCTTTTTCGCCTAATTCTTGAAGGTATTGTTCTACCCGATCTACGAGATCCTCTATATTTTTAATGCTTACTGGACGCTTTTGGCATGCTTTTCTTACTCCCGAAATGATTTTATCCCTATCAAACTCTTCTCGGCGTCCGTCCTTTTTAACCAATAAGGGGAGCGAGCGTTCCAGCTTTTCATAGGTAGTGAAGCGATCTGAACAACTCAAGCATTCCCGTCTCCTCCGGATCACATTACCTTCTTTATTTAAACGGGAATCAATAACCTTGTTTTCCATTCCAGAGCAACTAGGACATTTCATTTAACAGGAGTCTATATATTAGTGAGTTCTGAATGGAGAGGAAATTGATCACAAAGATCACGCACTTTATTTCTTGTTTCTGAGTGAAAAATATCTTCCCCAATTTTTTCCAGGGTTTGAATTATAAAACTACCAATTATTTCCATTTCTTTTTCTTTCATTCCCCGAGTGGTTAATGCTGGGGTTCCTATACGCACTCCTGATGTTACAAAGGGACTACGAGTTTCAAATGGGATAGTATTCTTATTTACCGTGATCCCAGCTTTTTCCAAAGCTGTTTCAGCGTCTTTTCCAGTAATATCTTGGGGCCTGAGATCCAATAGCATCAGATGAGTATCGGTTCCGCCACTAACCATTTTGATACCATTATCATTTAGAAATTTTGCCAGGTGCTTGGCATTGGTAATTACCTGCTTTTGATAAGAGTAAAACTCTTGGCTTAATGCTTCTTTAAAGGCAACTGCTTTTGCCGCAATTACATGCATCAGTGGCCCGCCTTGAATACCCGGAAAAATCTTTTTATTGACTGCCTTCGCAAATTCTTCTTTACAAAGAATCATTCCTCCTCTTGGTCCGCGTAAAGTTTTATGAGTAGTGGTTGTTACAAACTCAGAATAAGGTACAGGTGAGGGATAAAGTCCCGTAGCCACTAAACCAGCGGGATGGGCAATATCTGTCATGATTTTTGCGTTGACATCATCTGCTATTTCCCGGAATTTCACTGGATCTATAATTCTGGGATATGCGCTGGCTCCTACGATAATTAGTTTCGGTTTATGCTTTTTAGCCAACATTCCTACTGCTTCATAATCGATAAGCTCTGTTTCTTTATTTACGCCATACGATACCACGTTGTATGTATAGCCCGAAAAATTTACAGCACAACCGTGAGTTAAATGACCCCCATGTGATAGGTCCATACCTAAAATAGTATCACCAGGCTTAAGGACGGTGTGAAATACAGCCATATTGGCTTGAGAGCCTGAATGCGGCTGAACATTTGCATGCTCGGCATTAAAAATTTTCTTTGCCCTTTCAATGGCAAGATTTTCAGCTTCATCGACAAATTCGCAGCCCCCATAATACCTTTTACCAGGGTATCCCTCGGCATACTTGTTAGTCATAACAGAACCTTGCGCTTCCTGTACTTCTCGACTGACAAAATTTTCAGAAGCGATCATCTCTAATGTATTATTTTCGCGATCCGTTTCGTCTTTAATAGATTTTGCGATCTCTGGATCAAATTCAGCAAGTCCCAATGTAAATTCCTCCTTAGCCAGCATAGTTACACCAGGTTTAACCTGGTGATTTGAATTTTAAATGTACGTCCATATCACTAATTTTATCAAGCCTCCTTTGATGGCGCCCTCCTTCAAACTCGGTCTTTAACCAGATTCCCATTATTTCTATGGCTAAATCTTTCTTAATTACCCGACCCCCCATGATAAGAATATTGGAATCATTATGTTCACGACACATTTTAGCGGTATATGGATCTGAGCAAAGAGCTCCTCGAATTCCAGGAAATCTGTTGACTACAATGGACATCCCTATCCCGGTCCCACAAATCACAATCCCACGTTCAACTTTTTTTTCTAAAATAGCTTCCGCAAGTTTTATTCCATAATCTGGATAATCCACAGAATCAGTGTTGGAAGGACCCAAATCATCAATTTCCCAACCGGTTTCCTGCAGGTTGCAAACCAAACTTTCTTTAAGGTCAAATCCCCCATGATCTGAAGCAATGGCTATTTTTTTCATGACTTTTCTTATGCTATTTTTATAATTGACCAGACAGCATTTTTAAAGGGAGAGCGATTAATCGTTTGATCCCGGCGAGGTAATTTAAAGAGGCTTTTTTAAACCTATTTGGATACTAAATAAACATTCGGGTTTTGTCAACCAAAGTAACCCAAATCGCATCAGAGGCCATATTTATTGAAATTGCGACAAAAAAAAATTAAAATACTAGCAGGATAAAACAATATAAAAACCAATCTCTTATGTGGAAAAATATATTTCTCGAATCCTGTTTGCTTTCTGCTTTAATTTTTGGCGGACTTTATATTAATGCAAATTATATAAAGGAAGAATTATATAAAAACGAAGAAAAAACTTTGGCTCGTATAAGCGGAGCGACAACACCCACAACCAACATAAGTGGCAAAAAATCGGAATTTTTAAATAATATTTCTGGCACATCTTTTCCTGAGCCACCCACAATCCAGTAATAAAACCCCTCGTTGCCTTCCTATTCAAATCAATCGTCAAGTCGCACAGAAACCTTGTTACTGGTTTTTATACTTATCATTTATTTCTTTATTTTTTTCCCGCTAATTCAAGTTTTTTTAAAAGACAAACCCGCTTTATATAATAATTGGAATCTTATCTATTTTTTTACAACCCTTAGCATTTTAATTATTACTGGCAGGACAAATATTTCAAAAATTGGGCTAGCCAAAACAAAATTTAACAACATTTCGTTAGGCTTGGCATTTGGGATTTTGCCTATAATTTGTGTCGTGATTTTAGACGTATTGATAATAAAATTGGGACTATCTGAAAAAGATCTATTTGCTGGCGCTGAATTGAGAGAAACAATTAATCCATCAAAAATAACTTTGCTGTTACAAGGAGTTTTAAAACCCGTTATAACTATGATTTTTATAACGGGGTATACACTAAATATACTACTAAAGAAAAACGAGTTTGCAATACTAGGAAATGGAATTTTATACAGCTCTATAAATTTTAATTTTGGGGTTGGATATATAATATTTGGGATGATTGCCGCTGGATTGACTCGATTTACGAACTCATTGTATCCGGCTATTTTATTCAGTGTTGGCTGCGCACTGGCTAAATTTTTAATATTAACTAATTACCCACGAATTACTACTATGCTGGTTTTTCTTATGTGATTTTAGCGTGTAACTTTGCTTGATTTCTTTGCCTTTTTCCCTGCAGCCTTTCTTTTCTCCGCCGCTATTTTAGCTGCTTCCTTAGCGGCTCTTCTTGCTTGTACCTCCTCCTGCATTTCCCTGATGGCTATTTCTCGATTTTTAGGGTCCTCAAAAAATCGAGATACAACCATTCCGAACTCATAGAGCCCGTAAAGAGGAACCGCTAAAAGAACTTGGGTAATAATATCAGGAGGTGTTAAGACAGCCGCCAATGCAAATGTTCCCAAAAAGGCCCATTTGCGATACATTCGCATTTTTACGGTATTGATAACACCAAATTTGGTTAAAAGAACCATTATTAATGGCGTTTGGAAGGCAAATGCAAAAGCCATAATAAGCTTAACTACGAAGGAAAAATAAAAACCAATTGTCACCTGCATTTTCCAAAATTCAGAGCCATATTTTAATAAAAACTTAAGCCCTAAAGGCAAAACTAGAAAATAACAAAAAATCCCACCAAATAGAAAAAATATAGTCCCGAAAAAAACAAATAGTGCAGTAATTTTCTTTTCTTTAACTTTTAAACCGGGTGCGATGAATCCCCACAAATGGTAAAGAATCCAAGGCATAGAAATAAATACAGAACCCATGAAAGCCACTTTCATATTTGTAAAAAAGGGTTCGGTTGGAGTAATAAAAGTTAATTCAGCGAATCGTTTAGGCAGAGGGTCTTCTAGCCACAAAATAAGAATATCTATAAAATAAAAACAAACGCCAAAGAATAGGGCAACTACTAAGGCAACCTGAATCACCCTATCTTTTATCTCTATAAGGTGATGGCTTATTGGGACTTTTTCGGTGAAATGGACTTCTTTAACCACGTTTATACCCGTAAAAACCCATTTGGGTTCAAAAAAAAAGCGCGGAATCTATGAAATACGATGACCCGCAACAATTTGTGTTTGAATGAGTTATTTTATTATTGTCAATATACTCAATTGATTAAGTAATTTCAATAGCGATTCTTATCGGTTAATTTTTAATACAAATTTTTGAATGAAATGTTTTTGCAATAATGAATAACTCTGCAAAAATCAATAATTATTGATTCAATAATCCAAATAAGGGATAATGCCCTTAAATTGAGATTTGAAAACATTTCCCCTTTTATTTCAATAGGTAAGATTAGAAACATATATATTGCTCGTATAACTAATTAGCTATGCGGATATATGCCCATATAATTATTATTAGTAACCTCGGCATAACATAAGAAACCGCAAAAATATTTATTGCTGTTTTCCATAAATTATTAACTGGAAAAAACTAGAAATAATTTTTAATCGAGTTGGCAAAGATTATCGATAATAATAATCCGTATGGGTTTAAAAACACAAAGTAATACTAAAAAACCTACTAAATCTTTATGCGAGTCCAAAAAGAATTCATAGAAACAATTTCTAAAAAGATAGTTCGATCTTTAATTGATAAGGACCTGATTATATGGGAAGAGACAACTGACAAG
>CAZMXD010000074.1:0-8785 GCA_964570185.1 uncultured Nitrospina sp.
CGGGAAAATATGTCAAAGTACAGGATATAATTGAAGGCTTTAAAGCTATTATCGAGGGTCATGGCGATAATATCTCTGAGCAGGCATTTTATATGGTGGGAACCCTGGATGAGGTTCACGCAAAACAGAAAGAACTGGATAAAAAATCAGCATGAGCCAAAAATTAAAACTGAGTGTTGTAACCCCGCAAAAACAATTAATCTCGGAGGAAGTTGATCAGGTTAACGCGCCTGGTTCTGAAGGTGATTTTGGTATTCTTTATGATCACGCTCCTTTTCTAACTAACCTTAGGTCGGGGCAGCTATCCTTTGAAAATGATGGAGAATTTACAACTCTTGTCATTGGCGGTGGATATCTGGAAGTGACAGATAATCGAGTTACTATCCTGGCTGAAAGCGGAGAGTTTTTGCACGAAATTGACCGTGAAAGGGCAGAGCGTGCTCGTTCAAAAGCGGAAGAGAAGTTAAGTAACCCTGACCTTTCGGAAGAAGAATTTTCTAAAGCACAGAAAAAACTTTTCCGAGCTATAGCCCGCCTCGAAAACGCAGAAAATAATTAAGGTTCCCTCTTCTTTTTAATCAGCGCTAATTCCCTCCCTGCCGGTCCTGCTTCGGTTTACAAATTATCTCCGAATCACCATAGTCATCCATAACTACTCTACAGTTTTGGTTTTTACCTTTATCAGTGATTTCCTCCCCGTTAGGGTGGGGTCCTGTGGCACAGGCAGATATCACCAGAGTAGTCAGCACTAAAAGAAATGTTCTGAGCCCTACAATACCAGTCATAATTTCCTCAAATTCTGATTTATACTTTCAATTATTTTCCAATATAATTTTTCCAACATGCTTATTGGCCGCAAACAGAGCGTGTGCATCATTCGCCTGATTAAACCCAAATTTTTCTTTATGAATAAGTGGCTTAACCGATCCCTCATCTATCCATTTAGCGACATTATTTAACACAAAACCATGATGGGCTCGACCTTTTCCTGTAAGCATTGGTAAAAGCATAAATACTAAATGTAAACTTAACCCCTTCATATGCATCGGCGTTAGATCATGCTTATTACCTCCTATAATACTGATCACCTGACCACTGGTTTTGGCAGCTTCTAAAGATTTATCGAGGTTGTCCCCTCCAATGGTATCGAATACGATATCAAAGCCTTTACCTTTAGTAAGACGCTGGACATAGCCCTCAACTGTTTCATCGCGGTAGAAAATAATATCCTCTGCTCCTAGGCCTCTTGCGACACTTGCTTTATCTTCAGAAGATACTGTTGTCGCGACACGGGCGCCATGGTGTCTGGCAAGTTGTAGAGCAATATGACCGACACCCCCCGCTCCACCATGAATAAGAACATGATCTTCCTTTTTTATATGCGCACGATCAAACAACCCTTCCCATGCGGTGATAGTCACAAGTGGTAATGCTGCAGATTCGGAAAAACTCAGTGACTTGGGTTTCAAGGCGATTAAATTACTATCTGCCAGCATGAAATCCGCTAATGCACCTTCGATATTTCCTGCTTTCCCTTTTAACCCTCCAGCACAACCATAAACCTCGTCACCCGTTTTAAAGACAGTTACTCCTTCCCCCACTTCTGTTACTACCCCCGCCACATCCATATGAAGGGTTCCAGGTAAAGTCGGGTTAATTCCCAAGTCCCTTTTAAGGAGCTTATGGTCAATGGGGTTAAGACTTGAGGCTTTTACCCCAACAACGACATGCCCTTTTTTTGCGCTAGGCTTATTAACTTCATCTTCAATAAACTTTGCCGTCTCTCCGTATTCATGTACCCTATAAGCTTTCATTACTCAATGCTCCCTGGAGTTTTATTCTCGCTCCTAAAGGCACCTAATTCCTCAAAAAATGCTTCCTCGCTACCTATTGACTTTCGCAATTCTTCTCCCAGCCATTGGATACAATCCTCAAACTTGTTAAATAAATAATTTTCGGGAATCAAACCAGGAACTAGATTGATACGCTTCAGCATGAGGTAGGGTTGAGTTTGCAAACCTGTTATTACCACAGCAATATTCCTATTTTCCAAACCCAAAACAACTTCTTCTAAAGCATATAGGCCTGTTTGATCAATATGAGGAACATTCATCATTCGTAAAATAACTACTCGGATATTGGGGAGGCTTTCCGCCATTGTCTGTAAAGCTGGGGCAAATCCAAAAAATATTGGTCCTGGGAAATGTTTGACATAAATTTTATCCGCAATAGAGTCTGGAATATTTTCTTTCCACCATTGTTTGTAATTTTCCTTTATGGGTAAAACCTTGACCTCGCTGCTTAGTTGATCACTCATTTGTTTCATAAAGAGAATAGATGAAAGAATCAAACCCACTCCAACCGCCTGAATAAGATCTACAAAAACCGTCATCCCTAAAACAATCAACATCACTATCGCATCAGTACGCGGCACTGATTTTATATGACGAAACCCCTTATAGTCGATGATCCCGATTCCCACCGTAATCAATATCCCAGCCAATACCGGAATTGGGATTTCTTGTGCATAGTTTCCCAATCCCACCAATGTAGTGAGAAGAACGACCCCATGGGTTAAGCCGGAAAGAGGTGTCCGACCTCCTGCATTAATGTTCACAAGTGTTCTCACTGTTGCTCCGGCACCTGGCAATCCGCCTATGCAACCAGCCATAATATTTCCAATGCCCTGGCCCACCAGTTCACGGTTACTATGGTGTTTGGTCTTAGTGATGTTATCAGCAATTACCGAAGTCAGTAGTGAATCTATCGCTCCCAATAAAGCGAGTGTCAAAGCAAGTTCGATAATTAATGCTATGTCACTTCCATTAATATTGGCTATGGCACCTAGCCTCACTTCAGGTAAGTTAGAAGGGATAGACCCTATAACCGGAACTTCCAACCCAACCCAAGTTGTTGCAATAGTCATAGATATAAGTGCAACCAATGTGCTTGGAACTACTTTAGTGAATCTGGGAAATAAATATATTATCGCAACTGTGGAACTGGAAATAATTACCGCCTCCCAGTTTATTAGAGGCATGACATCCGGTATATGGCTTAAAACATCGATAACATTTTTAGGCGAAGCTTGACCAAAGAATGGAAATATCTGGAGAAGAATAATTATGCCGCCAATCCCGGACATGAAACCTGAAACAACGGGATATGGAATATATTTTATATAGGCACCTAATTGAAAGATTCCAAAAATAATTTGAGTTAAACCAGCTAAAATAAAAATACAAACAATAAAGCCCATCCCGGCTTCCAGGCTTCCATATTCTTCAATTGCTTTAATAACTACCAATGCGGAAACAACAGTCATCGGCCCTGTTGGCCCACTTATCTGGGTTGATGTGCCACCAAAAGTGGCAGCAAAAATACCAAGGGCGATCGCGCCATAAAGTCCTGCGACCGGGCCAGCACCAGACTGAACTCCAAAAGCTAAGGCTAAAGGCAGTGCCACAATCGCTGCTGTTATACCGCCAAAGATATCTCCATGTAAATTATCAAAGCGCCAGTTATGAATCAGTTTCATAATGCTCTAGCCTTCGTGCTTTTTTGCAAAACAAGTAATTTTTGGTTGGAACCATACGACAATACTTATAAATAAAAATAGTGATAGTTGATTACAGATCACCTGATTAGTTTGTGAATTGAACCCGCTCCCTTCTAAATCTGTTGCAATTTAGTTGGCAAAAGTTATCGAGAATAAAGATATTCTTTTAAATATTTTCCTGTATAAGATGTTTTAGATTTTGCGATTTTTTCAGGAGTGCCTTCGACAAGTAAGAAACCTCCTCCATCACCCCCGTCAGGTCCAAGATCAATAATATGGTCTGCGGTCTTGATGATATCCATATTATGTTCGATGATTACTACTGTGTTTCCATTATCTACAAGTTTTTGCAAAACTTTTAGCAGTTGTTCGATATCCGCAAAATGTAATCCGGTAGTGGGTTCATCCAATATATACAGGGTTCTGCCTGTACTGCGTTTACTCAGCTCCTTTGATAGCTTCACACGTTGAGCCTCTCCGCCCGAGAGAGTGGTGGCCTGTTGTCCTAGATGAATATAATCCAACCCAACATCTTTAATAGTTTGTAATTTATTTTTAATTGCTGGAATATTGGTAAAAAAATTACTTCCTTCTTCAACGGTCATTTTTAAAACATCCGCAATACTTTTCCCTTTGTATAAAACCTCCAATGTTTCCCTGTTAAATCGTTTGCCTTGGCATACTTCACACGTGACGAACACATCTGGTAAAAAATGCATTTCAATCTTAATCAATCCATCACCCTGACAGGTTTCGCATCGACCACCCTTAACATTAAAACTAAAACGGCCAGGTTTATAACCACGAGCCCTTGATTCGGGAACCTGGCTGAATAACTCTCGGATGTGGGTGAAGACACCTGTGTAGGTTGCGGGATTCGACCTGGGTGTTCGTCCAATAGGCGACTGATCAATGTCAATTACTTTATCGAGATAGTGGATGCCTTTAATTTTATTGAAGGAACCAGGCCTGTCTGTCGATCTGTAAAAATGTCGTGCAAGAGCTTTATATAAAATTTCAAGGATAAGCGTACTTTTACCAGATCCCGAAACACCGGTTACACAAACGAGACACCCTAACGGAAATTTCACATCTATAGTTTGTAAATTATTTTCTTTGGCTCCGGTAACTTCTAAAAACATCCCGTTACCTTTTCTTCTTTGGTCCGGGATGACAATTTCTTTTTTTCCTGAGAGGTATTGTCCTGTAATCGAATTTTTATCTTTGAGTAGTCCTTTAGGTGTTCCTGAAAAAATTACTTCACCTCCATGAACTCCGGCTCCGGGTCCCAGGTCCACAATATGGTCTGCTGCCCGGATAGTCGCTTCATCATGCTCAACAACTATGACCGTATTCCCCAGATCACGCAGGCAAATAAGAGTGTCTAATAAGCGGTCATTATCTCGTTGGTGAAGCCCAATGCTTGGTTCATCCAAGACATACAAAACACCCATCAGGCTGGAGCCTATCTGCGTCGCAAGTCGAATACGTTGGCTTTCACCTCCAGATAATGTTGCTGAAGTGCGATCAAGTGATAGATACTCTAGTCCAACATTGTTGAGAAAACCCAGTCTTTCTTTAATTTCTTTTACGATTCGCCGTGCAATATTATTTTCTTGTTTGGAAAGCTTCAGATATTTAAAAAATTTAAAGGCTTTGCCGATCGAGAAGGAGGTGAACTCAACGATATTTAAATCTGCCACTTTTACGGAAACAGCTTCTTTTCTTAACCGGTTGCCATTGCATTCCTGGCAGGGCAGGGGACGCATAAAACGAGAAATTTCCTCTCTGGACCAAGCAGAATCAGTTTCCAAATAACGTCTTTCTAGATCCGGAATGACTCCATCAAAAGTATCGGTAAAGTGGTGCTGCCTTCCATCTTTTTCATAGAAGTATTTGACCGGCTCATCTCCTGAACCGTATAAAATAATTTTTTTGATATTTTTTGTCAATTTTTTAAATGGCGTACTTAATTTAAATTTAAAGTGAGCGGAAATGGTATCCAGCATTTGATGAAAATAAACGGAGTTACGCTTTTCCCAGGGTTTTATGGCTCCTTCGCGAATGGAAAGACTCTCGTCTGGTACTACCAGATCAGGATCAATAACCATTTTTATTCCTAACCCATCACATTTAGAGCAGGCTCCTTGAGGGTTGTTGAAGGAAAAAAGTCTGGGTTCAAGATCCGGGTAACTGATGTTGCAATAGCTGCATGCGAATTTTTCACTGAATAACAACTCCTCTTCATCAATTATCGAAACAACCATAGCGCCTTCACCATGGCGGATCGCTGTCTCTACAGAATCGGTTAACCGCTTTCCCATATTTTCTTTGATTACCAGGCGATCGACAACGATTTCCAAAGTATGCTTAAATTTCTTATTTAGAGAAATCTCCTCATCGAGGGAACGTATCTCCCCATCAATTCGGGCGCGAACAAACCCTTTTCGTTTTATGTCAAGAATTTCTTTTTTAAATTCCCCTTTTCGCTCTCGAGCAATGGGCGCTAAAATCATTATTTTTTTTCCAGAAGGTATAGTTTGAATCTGATCGACAATGTGCTGAGCTGTTTGGGAGGAAATTTCTCTGCCACATCCATAACAAAAAACTCTCCCGATGCGTGCGTAAAGGAGTCGCAAATAATCATAGATTTCGGTTACTGTACCTACAGTTGAACGAGGATTGCGACTAGAGGTTTTTTGTTCAATAGAAATGGCAGGTGAAAGACCATCGATGGAGTCGACGTCCGGTTTTTCCATCAGTTCTAAAAATTGTCTCGCGTAAGCAGAAAGGGATTCAACGTACCGTCTTTGACCCTCCGCGTAAATGGTGTCGAAGGCAAGAGAAGATTTTCCGGAACCGCTTAATCCCGTAATAACGACCAGTTTTTGGCGTGGCAGCGTCAAATGGAGGTTTTTGAGGTTATGTTCTCTAGCTCCTTTGATATTTATATTATCTAATGCCATTTAAACTTGTTTCTTGAACATCGTATCCCATTTTGAATCGACTCGGTTTTTAATTTCTTCGGACATTTCAATTTCTTCGGGCCACCTCTGTTGGTAGCCTTCTTCTTTTAATTTTTGTGTCGCATCAATTCCTAGTTTATTTCCGTAAAAATGCAAATCACGTTTTGGATCGATATTGTTAAAAAGTTTCCACATTACAACGGAATTATTTTCAAGATTTACGTTGCTTTCTAATACAATTACGATATGCACGGCTGAAAATTTGGGTTCCTTAAAAAATGTTTCTATGAACTCAGTAGCTTGATAGGGCAATATCTTATTTAATGCTATGTAAATAACCGATCGTTGGGTACTTAAATCTAGATGTTTAACATCTTTTACTTCGGGGAAGCAATTTTTCACTTCATCTATTGAAACTAAAGGAGACATGTTTTTATCTGGTTTTTTACTTTCACCAAAACCTGGTTCGCCTTTCACTTTTGTAGTTAAGTCGATACCTAATTTAGAGCCGTATAGCATATTGTCAGAGGCGTGATTAAGTACATCCAGAACACCCTCCGAGAAAAATAAATCGCAAGCAAAATCTACTTGGTTAAGAATTAATTTAATAACCATTTCATAATTGTGGACATCGATAGCGGGATCTACTGTTATGATTGTTTTAACAAAGCTCATTTGTCCTAATCCCCAAAGAGCGCTCATTAAACGGCGTGACTGCATGGGGTAACTTTTGTCCATGGATACGATGACACAGTTATGGAAAACTCCTTCAACGGGCATATCCATATCGACTATTTCTGGAAGTTGTGTGCGTAGTAGAGGAAGAAAAATACGTTCAGTTGCACGGCCCAAATAAAAATCTTCTTGTGGTGGTTTTCCGACTATTGTTGTCAGGTATATAGGGTCTTTACGGTGGGTAATGGCCGTAAGATGAAAAACAGGGTAATCCCCATCTTGGGAGTAATAACCGGTGTGGTCTCCAAAAGGTCCTTCGAGTCTCATTTCGGAAGGGTCGATAAATCCTTCCAAAACAAATTCTGAGTCGGAAGGGACTTCTAGATCGACCGTCTTGCACTTTACCAAAGGCACACTTTGTTTGCGGATAAACCCGGCCAACAAGAATTCGTCAATACCATAAGGAAGAGGGGCTGATGCCGAGTAACAGGATGCCGGATCAGCTCCGATTGCCACGGCTACCTCCATAATTTTTCCTTGTTTACTGTATTCATGAAAGAAGTGTGCACCATCCTTATGGATGTGCCAGTGCATTCCAGTTGTTTTAGAGTCATAGATCTGCATACGGTAAAGGCCAACGTTCTTGACCTTTCGATCAACGCTACGATTGATGACAATAGGGAAAGTTATGAAGCGTCCCGCATCTGAAGGCCAGCATTGTAATATGGGGATATGATCCAGATTGACCTTGTCATTTAAATGAACAACTTCCTGGCAAGGCGCTTTAGAACCTTTAACAAGTTTTGGTGGAAACTTTGCCGCTTCCAATAACATAGGTAGAAGTTTTGCTTTATCGAGCATGGTAACGGGAGGAGGAATTCTTAAGTATTGCTCGATTCTTTTGGCGATCTCCTCAACATCATAGACACCAAGGGCCATGTTCATTCTTTTTTTACTTCCGAACGCATTGATCAAAACGGGTATAGAACTGCCTTCTACATTTTCAAAAAGAAGGGCTTTCCCGCCACCGGGTTGTTTGGATATTCGATCAGTGATTTCTGAGATTTCAAGAACGGGAGACACTTTTTCTTGAATTCGAATAAGCTCGTTTTCGATTTCAAGCCGTTCTATAAATTTCCTTAAAGAAGAATAATACATAGAAAATATTTAATGGTTTAAAACGATCCTCCATTATATATCAGCCAAGCTCACTTTATAGAAAGTTTTTAGAAAAAATTTAAGAGAGTTTTTATGATTATTCTTGAATTCCAAACTTTGAAGTGTTGTGCGGCCTTGATATTTTTTCTATGCTAAAATACTTTAATGTTAGTATTTTTTCTAAGGCGAGTGTTGTTGGGAATACCAGTCCTGGTTGCGGTTGCAACGCTTACCTTTCTTATTATGCACTCGGTTCCCGGCGGGCCTTTTGACAGTGAAAAAATTCTTCCTCCTGAAATCATTGCTAATATTGAAGCAAAATATCACCTTGATGAGCCTATAGAGATTCAATATTTGCTTTATTTAAAGCAAATAATGCAAGGTGATCTAGGCCCTTCCTATAAATATATTGGTCGTGATGTTTCGG
>CAZMXD010000075.1:0-8740 GCA_964570185.1 uncultured Nitrospina sp.
CTTGCGTTCAAGCCACAAAAGGTACAGTGATGTTTCTCTCCCCACCAACATCCTCTAGCGGTTTCATATAGAATGACCGGATTTTCTAGAAGGGAAGAATCAGGATCGATTTCCCTTAATTGATCGAAGAAGTCTTGATAATCAGGTGCTGCATATTCAGTAAAATTACCAAACATGGCATCGGGTTCTTCGTAGAGAACTTCTCCCTCGCATCGATGAACAACCCCCTTAGGAACAGGTCCTCCTTTTTCAAGATAGTGGACCAGGTTAGGCAAAATATCTTCGGCTTCACCAGGTACTACATAATCAATCCAGGGTGAAACGCGGAAATACTCCAGGCCCATTTCAGACTCGAAGTTAGAGCCGCCAAACAGAATTTTTATATGTGGAAATTTTTCTTTGATTATTTTTGCCAAGGTCAGACTGGCAATGTTTTGATTGAAAGTTGATGAAAACCCCACGACATCAAAGTCCCCCCAGTTTCCGGCATCTCGACACCATTCTAGGAATTCGGGAACCATTTTGGTTTTTACATCCAACAAATAATCTAAAGGTCGTTCAATCGATTGGCAAACGTCTTGAATATGGGGTGCGAAATTATTTGGGTAATCTAAATTTTTTGGATTTTCTCCAAACAGAATGTGAGAGAACAACCATTCTCCAACAAGAAATCTTTTTTCACAAAGTTGATTATAAACTGGTAAACCCAGTTGGTGGGCAAAGTATAGGTTTAAATAATGGCATTTAACCTCGCAACCTTTGGATTTCAACAAAGTCGAAAGTGTCCCCAATTGGATTGAAGGATATATATGAAACCCGAAGGGCATATTTATAAGTGCAAATTTCAAAGGCATGTGATAATTGTAGCAATTTCAAGGGCTGGTGCCCAATAAAATCAAGGTGCTAACCATTTATTTTCAATAAAATTTATTGCATTCGGTACAGCGCCTAGGTAAGGTTTGAATTCATGGTTATTTCAGGACTTGCTAAAAAATCCAATTTTCCCACAATTATCTGGCGCAGTAAAAATTAATATCCCAAACCAAACATTTCAGACCCAAGCAGGGAAACAACTAGAGCCTCCCAAGAGCCTTCAGCCTTTCATAAGGCATTTGTCTTATCCCTTGACAATGTTTTTGATGCGAACACCCATTACGCCTAATCAAATCACTACCTTGGGTATGATTTTTGGCGTAGCTGCGGGGGTTATTTGTCTCAGGGGAGATTATTTCTCAATTCTAATTGGAGCCTTTTTATTTCTTATCTGTTATATCCTCGATAATTGCGATGGTGAGATAGCACGTGTCAAGGATATGCGAAGTATTTTTGGAATGCGTTACGATACGTTTGTAGATTGGATAGTGCATGCCGTTTTTTTTATTTCCCTTGGATGGGGCGCCTTTACCGCAACAGGGCAAGAGATTTGGTTTTGGTCAGGAATAGCCGCGGGTTTTGGCGGCACCATAAACTATGTTATTGAACTTTATCAAAACAGGACTAAACCTCACTCTACTCAGCTGACCGAGGAAGAAGTAGCAATCAAGGATGACGATACCAAAATGGATCGGTTTGTCCTCAATGCTCGTGTAATTCGCAGTGATTTTTGTTTTATTGTACTGATTCTTAGTTTGTTAGGAATAATTTGGTATCTGCTACCTCCATCAGCATTAGGGGCTCAGGTATATTGGTGTCTTCAGTTCACCCGCAGTGCTCGTCGTTGGCATGTCTAAATAGGATTTCATTAAGAATGAATATATTTAAAATTCTTTATCTAATGATTGGAGTTGCCCTGCTGTTTTATGTTTTTTCAGAGACCGACCTCACATTACTGTGGGCGAATCTTATTGCAACGGGTTACGGGATATTTTTTGTTTTGGCTATTTATGGAACTGCTTTTTGGATTGACACTATAGCCTGGCAGTTTACTTTACCTAGCACAAGGTTTAGTTGGATTTACAATCTTTGTAAAGTAAGGATGGTAGGAGCCGCATTCGGGAAAATGCTTCCCTTTAGTGCTTTTGGCGGCGCCCCTGTAAAAGGTTATCTTTTAAAAAAGCATTATGGTATTGGATATAGGGAGGGAGCCGCCTCGATTATTCTTGTTGAGTCGACTCATATGCTTTCCATGGTTTTTTTTATGGCATCAGGTGTTTTTCTCATTTCTTTTTCCTCAGATTTTCCAAACAATTATTATGCTTTTTCAAAAATAAGTTTAGCTTTACTCTCTGTTGGAATCTTGGGGTTTTATTTAATACAAAGATACAGATTAACTTCTTTTGTGGGGAGATGGCTCAGTAAAAGGTCTGTAGGGCGTAAGTTAGAAAAGTTTATCTATCATATGCAGGAATTTGATGAACGGCTGGTACAGTTTTATACACGAAAACGCCCATTGTTTTTTGGAGCAATGGGCTTAAATCTGTTGAACTGGTACCTCGGTGCTTTCGAGATATATATTATTTTATATTTTCTGGGGCACCCAATATCTATAGCGGAATCCATTATTTTGGAAACTTTTGTAGAAATTGTCCGGGCTGGAACATTTTTTATTCCTGCGACACTTGGCAGTCAGGAAGCAGCTTTTTTATTGTCTACGAGTGCTATTACCGGAGAGCCTACATTAGGTGTCGCAACTGCATTAATTCGACGAGTTCGGGAAATCGTATGGCTCATTCTGGGTTTTGCTCTGGGATGGAAATACTCCAAGAGTCCATCGGAACTAGTCCAAGCCGCACAAAAAGAAATGAAAAAAGAAGCTGTTTAAATTCAAAAACAAAGAGTTGAAGAGAGCTTTTTCTTATGGGAAAATGAGATCCAATTAAGCCAACCTTATTTTTTCTGAATAAAATAGTATTTATGAAGTGTCTTATCATTGCAGCCGGAAAAGGTAGCAGACTGCGCTCCCTTACCGAAGTAAAACCGTTGGTTTCTCTTAAAAATAGATCTCTAATTGAAAGGGTGATTGGCTCTGCCATGGAAGCCGGGGCGGATGACTTTTATGTTGTTGTTGGTTATAAGGGTTCCTCCGTTCGCTCGCATTTAGAAGAAATTAGCCAATTTAAAAAAGTTCCAATAACGATTATTGAAAATGAGGAATGGGAACGGGCCAACGGTATTTCAGTTTTAAAGGCAAAGCCTTACTTGAATGAACCTTTTTTACTTATGATGGGGGATCATATTTTTGATGCAGAAATTGCACGCCTTTTGATTCGCCAGTCTCTTGGTAAAGATGGGATCTTATTAGCGGTGGATGAAGACCTGGGAAATTCTTTTATCGATATGGAAGACGTCACACGAGTTTTGGTTCAAGAAAACCGGATACAAAAAATTGGTAAAGGAATAAAAAATTATAACTGCTTTGATACCGGAATTTTTCTCTGCGGACCAGAGTTATTTAAAGCCATTGAGAATTCTTCAATAAATGGGGATGACTCTCTTTCAGGCGGAGTGCGTTTTTTAGTCAAGCAGGGCCAAGCTCATGCTATGTCAATTGATGGACTTTTCTGGTGCGATATTGATGATCCTAAAAACTTCAAACAGGCTGAAGAATACTTGAGTAATCTCACAGAAAATTGTACTTAACCAAGAAAACTAAATTTATTTCTAGGCTGTTTTCAATTTGAGTATTCTGGAATATAACAAGTAACCCGCAAATATATTTGCTCCTACGGCTGCGATCACAATAAAAACTTCCAGTTGATCTATTAAGGAAACCAACAAAAGAAAATGGATAAAATCTCTATTGGCGAATTTTTCTGCTAGTTCAGGCTCGCTGATATGGAATAATTGTTTTCCTGATGATCGCTTTTCAAGAAGCACGGGGCTGAGCAAAAAGAAAGACAATAAGCCACCGAAGCCGGCCAAGCCACCTAGGTATAAAAAAAGGACTTCGGCTGTTTTAAGATAAATTCCACAGCCGATCGCGGTGAATACCAGAAAATGAACGATATTATCACAATAAATATCCAGTTTTTTTCCGATATTCGTTTCCATAAACTTTAAACGTGCTATTTCCCCATCAACTCCATCTATCCAGGTTGAAACAACTAAAAGCAATGCCGCAATCACGCAATTTTCATAACCTACTTGCGAAAAAAGGAAAGCGGATATCAATCCAACAAAGAAGCTGATTAGAGTAATCTGATTTGGAGTCAAAGGTGTATTTACGAGCATACGGGTTAAAAAACGTGATACTGGTCTGGAAAGAATTCGAGTAATGGGGCTATCGTGACTGAGGCCTGATTTCTTTAGCTGTGCTTTATGCAAAACTTTAAAATCTTCTGGTTTTTTTATTTGAAGTTCATGAGAGCCAGCTACATATAAAGGAAAACCGGATGATGCTTCAGGTTTTAGATCGATGGATTCGTTTTCAGTTTTTAAAAGAAGATCTTCTAAATTGTCTGGATTAATGGGAACCATTGCTTCATGTATATTGTTTGGTTCTGAATGAATAAGCGTAAATAATTCTTTCTTGTCATAAAGAAACGCGCCGTTGAAGATATAGACGGGATCGGCGTTGCTTTGGAGCCATTCTTTAAATTTAAAAATATCAGATATCCAAACTATTTTTTTTGATAGTCGGACATCCTTTAAAATATTATCGAAGGACTTTTGAAGGTCGTCATTAGATTCTTCGTAAAATACAGCCAGATTTTTTATACCGACCCTTTGCAAAGTTAAAAGGTTTCTAAGTATAAAAGGCACTCCCGCAATTTTAGATAAATACCAATTCGAAGGACTTTCTCCTTGCCCCGGCTTTTTTAACAAAAGAACTCCACTTAGCTTTTGGTCAAGCAGGGAAGGATCAGGTTTTGGATGACCTTGGTTCATATAAGTTTGAAATTATTGATTTTTTTAGGTTTCACTGGTTCAGATAACGTTATGTTTAGTTGACGCGATTTAAATTACAAAACTTTTATTCTATGTCTTTAATTTAGAGCATTGTAATGTATATTATGGTTGTTCGATTAACCTTTACTAAAATTTCTAAGGGGCATTTTAGCAAATTATTTTTTAATGAAAACATCTCTAAGATTAAAGGCAGCTAAATTATGAATGAAAATATAGAAAAATATGATGGCTTGGCTCGAAATATTGAACCCCCAAAAGGCAAACTGGGTGTTTTGCTACCAGGTATGGGCGCTGTCAGTTCCACCCTGATTGCCGGAGTTCAGTTAGTCAACGCGGGATACAGCAAACCTATTGGTTCAGTAACACAAATGTCCCGTATTCGTCTGGGTAAAAGGGATAATCCGCAATACCCCTATATTAAAGATTTTGTTCCGCTTTCTCCATTAAAGGATCTGGTGTTTGGAGGCTGGGATATTTATGACGATGATTGTTATCAAGCGGCCTTAGCTTGTGGTGTGATAGATAAACCACAATTAGAGCCCATACGCAAGCAACTCGAAGAAATAAAACCTTGGCCAGCTGTTTTTGATCCTGCTTTTGTAAAAAACCTTTCCGGGCCTAATGTAAAAAAAGCTTCCAATAAAATGGAATTGGCAGAAATGCTGATGCGGGATATGGAAGATTTTAAAAAACAAAATGGTATAGATAGGCTTGTAATGTGTTGGTGTGGTTCTACAGAAGTTTATCAGGAAGATATGGATCATGAAGCTTTTAAAACGATAAACGGATTTGAAAAAGCCTTAAAAAATAACCTTGCAATAATTCCACCTTCTATGATTTATGCATACGCAGGAATAAAAATGGGAGTTCCTTTTGCAAATGGTTCCCCTAATCTTACTGTTGATACTCCAGCTATGGTGGAACTAGCTTTAAAACATAATGTTGCTATAGCGGGCAAAGATTTTAAGACTGGTCAAACTTTAATGAAGACAATTATCGCACCTGGACTAAAAGCAAGAATGCTGGGCATGGAAGGATGGTTTTCTAGCAATATTTTGGGTAATCGTGATGGAGAAGTATTGGATGACCCAGATTCTTTTAGGTCTAAGGAAGTGAGTAAAGGGTCTGTGCTTGACAGTATATTTCAGGATGATCTCTATCCGGAACTTTATGGAGATTATTACCATAAAATTCGTATCGAGTATTATCCACCTAGAGGAGATGCTAAAGAAGGCTGGGATAACATTGATATTCAGGGCTGGTTGGGGCAAAAAATGCAATTAAAAGTAAATTTTCTCTGTCGCGACTCCATACTTGCCGCACCTGTTGTCTTGGACTTGGTCTTGTTCTTGGATATGGCCAGCCGGGCGGGCATGCGTGGTATTCAGGAATGGCTTTCATTTTATTTTAAGTCACCTCAATGCCGACCCGATTTAAAACCAGTAAACTCACTATTTGACCAAGATGATAAAATGAGAAATACCCTGAGAATTTTAATGGGAGAAAAGGTTATTGACCATTCGGGTCTGGATTATTACGAACCTAAGGGTTAAAAGCTGACCAGAATTGGTTTAAAGAGGAATAGGCTGCGATAAAGCTAACTTGGTTGGGATGGAAATTGAGCCAGCACTTAAAGTGCTGGCTCTTGTTATTTTCCGCCTTCTTGAACAAGTGGTTTTACTTTTCTACCTTTTTTATTATAAAAGGAAGGAGAATTAATTTGCTTTTCCGTTCTTTTGTTCAAGGTTTTAACGGAAATTACTTTTTTGAGATTTCCTGAAGAATCAAAAACTTTCACTTCATGCATTGCCTTCCCTTCCTAAATAAACCGTTAATACAATTTCCCGTGCCAATTATCTGATGAAAGTAGAGAACTTTCTCAGGAAAGACATCTGATTGATAATTACTTAGGGATCACTTTAGAGGCTTGGGGTCCTTTTTGGCCCATTGTTTTTTCAAATTCAACTGCTTGACCTTCATGGAGGGTTTTGAAACCTTCCGTTTGAATTTCAGAAAAATGTACGAAGCAGTCTTCTCCATCGTCCGATTCAATAAAACCGTAACCCTTGCTTTCATTGAACCACTTTACTTTGCCTTGAGCCATGTTAGATTTACTCCCAAAATTGTGCGGGACCACCTTGCATTCAAAAGCGAAACAGAGTCCCCAATTAAATTAGTTAAGACTTATTTGGAAAAAACAAGGCAAAAAAAAACCATCCTGTCATTCAGGACGGTTTCTAAGTTTTAATTGCAATAACCTTGCCCATGCCACAAAAGATGTTCCAAATCATTCAGGAAATTTATCCCTATTGTCTTAGTAAGAAAGGTTAATGGTAGCATATTGGGCAGTAAAACCCAAGCTAATATCAGATTTCCAATGTAAAAATGTTTGATATCTGTGCAAAAATCCAAAAATTTTCCGCCGATTCCTATGCAACTCTAGCGTTATCAATAATCTAGTGATTTTAGTGGGTAGGTTTTGATTGCGGTAAAAAATTGCGATTGATTGGGTTTCTTCATCGTGAGCTACTGACAGTAATACATATAAATTGAGCTTTTAAAGGTATCAGGAGATCTAGGGGGTTCATATTCCCAAGACCTCCTTAATTACCTACCAATAGTTTTAACTTTAAAGTTTCTTAAGATCAACGATTTCCCCGCGGTCCTCTTCGTTGTCCTCCTCTTGCTCCTACTCTACCTTGAGGTCCTCCTCGTTGTCCTCCTCTTGCTCCTACTCTACCTTGAGGTCCTCTTCGTTGTCCTCCTCTTGCTCCTACTCTACCTTGAGGTCCTCCTCGTTGTCCTCCTCTTGCTCCTACTCTACCTTGAGGTCCTCCTCGTTGTCCTCCTCTTGCTCCTACGCTACCTTGAGGTCCTCCTCGTTGTCCTCCTCTTGCTCCTACGCTACCTTTAGGTCCTCCTCTTTTTCCTTGTCTGTTATTACGCATTTGGCGCATTTTCTGATCTTGGGGTCCCGCAGCACCCCCTCGTTGCATCTTTTGGCGTGCCTTATTTCGCTTAGCATTTCTAATCTTCCTATTTTTGCGAAATTTAGATCCGCGATTAGACCGCTTTGAACCGGGTGAGATTTCACCCGCACCTTGATCTGATTGTACCTCGCTAACCTCTGAACCTCCGCCTGCCTCCATCGGAGGTGGCCCACCATTCTCACCCATGGACTGACCTTGGCGTCGCGCGCCCCGTCGTTGCATCCTCTGGCGTATCTTATTTCGCCTGGCCTTCCTCATCTTCTTGCGAAATTTAGATCCGCGATTAGAAGGCTGTGAACCAGGTGCGATTTCACCCGTCCCTTGATCTGATTGCACCTCGCTAACCCCTGAATCTCCGCCTGCCTCCATCGGGGGTGGGCCACCGTTTTCACCCATGGACTGACCTTGGCGCCCCGCGCCCCGTCGTTTCATCCTCTGCTGCCTATCATTACCTTGTAAAGGTTTTCCTGGTCTTTTGTTCCCCAATTGAGGTCCTCGATTGGAAGACGGTTCTCTGCGTTGTCCAGACATTCTCCCTGGCGGACCTGGCCTTTTTGCCTGAGCAAAAATGATGTTGGCCATGCTTTCTGGGGAGATATTATTTTGCTTTTTATCCGTTTGGATATTTGCTGAGTGTTTTGAGGCAAAACTTTCTTGGGCGGTTGAAAATAAGAAAGCCATAATGAAGGCAAATGAAATGCTTTTAATAATTTTCATAAACTTTACCACCATTAATGAGGTTAGTAATGATTTCTATAAACCCGATACAATTTTTTAATTACCGTATCATAAAGTACCGCAAATAAAAAATTGTTGGTTCCTGCACACAGTTAGAATCCTTTAGGTTACAGTTTTTGAAACACGGGATTTAAGCAAACTATTGATAAATGGTACGCCTGGTA
>CAZMXD010000076.1:0-8630 GCA_964570185.1 uncultured Nitrospina sp.
ATTTTTCCTTCTTCAAGGTTTTTAGGGCCCACTATAATTTGCAACGGAATACCAATTAAATCAGCGTCTTTAAGTTTTACTCCTAATCTGTCCTTACGATCATCTAGGAGCACTTCGATCCTCATTTCTGATAGCTGGGTGTAAATGGACTCGCAAGTCTTTTTTAAGTCATCATTTTTAAAATTTACTGGAATGATTATAATTTCGAAGGGAGCTAGGTTTAGAGGCCAGACCATACCTTTTTCATCATGGTTTTGTTCTACCGAGGCAGCTGCGGTTCTTCCAACGCCAATTCCGTAACAACCCATTACCATTGGATTTTCTTTCCCATTGCTATCCAAGTGGATGGCCTTCATGGCCTTACTGTATTTTGTTCCAAGAACAAAGATGTGTCCGACTTCTATTCCGCGCTTAACCCTATATTTCCCGTCTTCACATTGAGGGCAAGGGTCGCCCGATCTGATACGTCGCAAATCTCCAAACTTTTCTACTTTAAGATCACGTTGGACCTGCAGTCCTATGAAATGAGTGTCGGTTTTGTTGGCCCCTGCCACAAAGTTGTCTAGAACGGCAACTTCTTGGTCGACGTATATGGGAACATTTAGTTTAACTGGCCCAATGTATCCACAAGAGATACCTAGTTTTTCGTCAATCATTTTTTCTGTAGCAGGTAATAACCATTCACATCCAATCAGATTTTTCATCTTAACAGGATTGATTTCATGGTCACCGCGAACCAATCCAGCTACCAAACCATTTTCATTTTCTAGTAATATGGTTTTGACAATTTGTTTGTGGGGCAATCCGAGAAACTTAGAAACTTCCTCGACGGATTTTTTTTTTGGGGTATGAATTTCTTTTAGTTTTTCGATTTCTTTTGTAGAAGTTTTTGCTGAATCTAGACGAGCTGCTGCCAATTCAATATTCGATGCGTATTCGCATGATTCACAAAAAGCGATTTCATCTTCTCCGGAATCTGCGAGCACGGTAAATTCATGAGAAAAACTGCCTCCTATAGTTCCGGAATCTGCTTGAACTTGCTTAAACTCAAGCCCACAGCGCTTAAAGATATTTGCATAGGCTTTTGCCATTTGAGCGTATGTTTTTTGAGTGTCCGCCTCATCCGCATGGAAGCTATAGGCGTCTTTCATTAAAAACTCTCTTCCTCTCATAATTCCAAAACGCGGTCGAACTTCATCGCGAAACTTAGTTTGTATTTGATAAAGAATTAAGGGAAGCTGGCGGTAAGACTTTATCTCCTTTCGCACGATGTCAGTAATGACTTCTTCATGCGTGGGTCCATAGCAAAATTCGCGATCATGTCGATCTTTAATTCTTAGTAGCTCTTTACCGTAAAAATCCCAACGTTTACTTTCCTTCCATAACTCTGCTGGTTGAATGCTTGGGAGAAATACTTCCTGACCACCAATTTGGTTCATTTCTTCGCGGATGATATTTTCGACTTTTTTCAAAACCCGGAGTCCCAGTGGAAGTATAGAATATATTCCAGAGGCAAGCTGCCGGATCATTCCCGCTCTCACCATTAGTTTATGGCTTATAACTTCAGTGTCAGCGGGTGATTCTTTTAGGGTGGGAATTAATAGTTTTGAATAATACATTTGTCTTGTTGGAAAACTAAACTAGAGAAGTGAGATTCTATTCGTTAAAAGATTTTTCCGCAAGAGCAATGTGTTCGGCATTGTGAATCTCCAACCAGCCTTTATGTATTTCCATATAGTGAACGATAAAACCACGATCTATCATTTCCTGGATAAGGTCAGTGAGGCTTAGCCGAGAAATATCTTCGGACTCCTGAAATTGCCCATGGTAGTTTTTTACAATATCATTATATGTCTCGATTAATTGCTCTGCTCCGGTTTTGCTGAATTTTGCTAATCCAATAAATTCATGGCTAGCCGTTTCTGGATTTATTTTACTCCCTATTTTTGCTACCACATTTTCACTGGCAAACCGTATTTCCCTTCGCATGCGTTTATGCTGGTTTTTACCGATGATAAAATCTAAAACATTACCTTCTTGGGGTTTATGGTACTGAGTGGAGTTGTCAGCGACAAGAATGATGTCTTCTCGTCGACTCATAAGGTCTCTGATAATGTCATCTTTCATAAGGATATCTGCATAAAGCATTATGAATCCATTCAACATTTTTTCTTTTCCAACAAACAAAGAGTTTAGTACTGAGCCATTTTTAAAGTCCAAGTTTTCAAGGATCGTGACACCCGTTGCCCGCATTTGGTCACGACCGTATCCGGCAATAACAGTGATGTCCTTTAGATTGCTATTATTTAAGGTGCGAATTTGATGTTCGAGAAGGGTCTTTCCACAAATCTCTAGCATGGCTTTAGGTTTTCCATTCAGGATTTCCTTTAAGACCAGGTCTTCTCCTGCAGCTGGAATGATGACCGAGACGTTAGTGGATTGTTCATTTTCCTGATCCTTTTCTTTAACATCCAGAAAACCTACCGTTTTAAAAATTTCTCTTACCGTGCTGCATAATGGATCCGCTTCTAGCGATCGCTGATCACGTAGAATTGTTTTTGCGGTTTCTGTCATGGCTTTGTATGCACTTCTAAGTAAATGGTTCGCATAAATAATGATCTGGAATCCAGCACTTTTTAATTCATTTTCAGTAATTTGATTGTAAGTCGTAGGCACGCAAACTAGAGTTTTATTCAAATTCAGTTGTTTAGTAAGTATTTTATAATGTTGCGCAAATTCAAGAATTTCATCGGCGGATTTTGATTTTGAGTGAATCATTATTCCGTCTACACCCGCCTGTAAATAAATTTTGGCTCTGCTCACCGCATCTTCCATGGGTTTGCCCGCAATGAGGCTTTCGAGCCTTGCGATGATCATAAACTCATTGGAGTTTTGGATTTGTTTTCCGCGCCGTATTTTTTGAGCAAAGACTTCAGGGTCTTCTAGATTTTGTTGAACTCCCGCTTCTAGACTATTTCGTTTGGGAAATATTTTGTCTTCTATAATAATTGCCGAGACCCCAACTCTTTCAAGTTTAGACACAGTATATTCAAATGCGTTTACTTCTCCACCCGTGTCTCCATCGACAATCATTGGCTTATTGGTAACGGAAAGAATCTCATTGATGGTTTGCAGCCTTGAGTCAAAAGTTACTACTTCAATATCAGGGTGTCCCTTTGACGCGGAATCTGTAAGGCTGCTCTCCCAGATGGCATCGAACTCACAAACCAGTGATTTACCTTCATACTCGCCTTTAACTTGGGTGTTGTTTGCGATGATTCCGCTTAATCCGTTATGAGCTTCTATAACTCGAACGGTTTGGCCTTTTTCCAGAAGAGCTTTTAACTTTCCTCTTCGCTGTTCAGGAAGTGTGTTATTGAGAAGGGTCATTTGTGCTACTTTCTATTTCAATAAACTCTCGTATCCATGAGGCCACATAGATATTTTCGACATCAAAATTTTTTAACGCTTGCAGTATGACCTCGGTTTGTTCTTGAAGAGAGAGGTTTTTATCCAGAAGGATAAGGTCCTTTCCGTTCAATTTGCAATAACCGCTTTGTATATTGAACTCCTGATCATTTAGATTGGTGATTTTTATTTCGATTGCTAACTTTTCCGCAACGCTTTTTAGATCTTCTATTTTATTTTTTATATCCCGCATGACAGGTAAGATTTATATACGAGAAGGTTCAGCTAATGACTCTAATTATGTCGTTGTAAAAAGCAAATACCATGAGACCAATCAACATAAAGAGCCCTACTTGTTGTGCCCTTTCCCTGTTTCTTTCGCTGATCGGCTTTCCTTTCATGATTTCAATAAGGAAAAAGAAAATATGTCCTCCATCCAATACCGGAATAGGCAACAGATTTAAAAGGCCTAGATTAATGCTAAGTAATGCAGTTAGCCGGATTAGTTCATTAAACCCTTGTTCCGCCTGTTCTCCATAAATCTGGAAAATCAGTATAGGACCCCCAATGGAATCGGCCGGAATAGATCCCCATATCATTTTCTTAATACTTACTGCGATTAAAAAAATTAGTTTTCCTGTTTCTTCCAAGGCTCTTTTAAATGCTCCGAGAAAACCATATTTTTCTTGGGTCATTTCTCCACTCATTCCAATGCCTAGCATTCCTACTTCAATTTCATTTCCTTGAAGATCTTTGGTAATTTTTGCTTCAGGAATTATTTTTAGGACCCTTTTAGTACCATTTCTTAAAACATGGAAAGACAGTTCTTGTCCTGGTTTATCTATAGCAGCGGTTTTTAGATTTGCCCATCCAAAAATTTCTGTTTCGTCAACCTTTAAAAGAATATCACCTGCTTGTATTCCGGCCCGAGCTGCCGGAGTATTGGCTTTGACTAAAGTAATATTATGGACAAGCGGGGTAATTCCTATAAGACCCACTAATTCCTTGTCTCCGAACAGGTCAGTTATTTGCTCTGCAACAGGAGCTATGGGAATATTTTTGATATTGTTGTTTCTTTCCAATTTAAAATTTAAAGACCGACCAGGTGACTCATGGACAATTTTTTGTAGTTGTTCCCAATAAAGAATTTCTTCATTGCCAATTGCCAGAATACGATCTCCGGTTTGAAGTCCTGCCTCAAGAGCCGGGGAATCATCATTCACTGTTCCCACAATGGGAGCTAAAGCGGGAACACCCATAAGATAAACAAAATAATAAATACTGATTGCGAAAAGAATGTTGAAGAGAGGTCCTGCAAATGCAATCGCTAGGCGATGCCCGACTGGTGCAGCCGCAAAAGACCCTTTTTCATCGGTTCCTTCTTCACCAACTTCTTCTCCCTTCATTTTTACATAGCCACCTAATGGGATTGCCGCAATCAGGTATTCTGTGCCGCTTTTTGTAAAGCCTACTATTTTTGGCCCAAACCCTAGAGCAAACTTTTCTACTACGACACCTACTTTTCTTGCAGCTAGAAAATGTCCCAATTCGTGAACAAATATAAGGGCAGCCAGTCCGGCTAAAAAAGCCAACATTTTGGTGCTGAAATTCAGGATTGCATCAATAGGTAATAAGGATAATTCAAACATTTAAATTATGGTCCTTTTGTATAATCCAAGACTTCTGTATTAGGAGGTGCCTGAAATTGAAAGGTTTTTTCGGGAATATCTATATTAGTTTTTATATTAGTAAAGCGAATTTCTGTTTTATTTCCTAATTTATCATACACGGTTGATCCCGTAATCTGGAAGTTTTTCTTATTTGCGAACAATTGTAAACGTCTTAACGCCTGATCCTCTTCTTTTGGGCTAAGTGTGATGCTTGGAGGGTTCGTATTTACATTTTCAATATTAAAAATTTGCGTCAGTTTTTCTTGCCCAGCCAAAAAAAGTGCGGGAGTGTTTGAAGAGTAGATATTTTCAATGGGTACTTTGATAACTTGATTTTCTTCGGAGACATAATGCCAAAGTATTTTTCCATTGCTGATTAAGACTTGAGTGTCAGGTAAGCCATAAACCCATTTCATCTTTCCTGGTTTCTTAATTTGGACCTTGCCTTTTGCTTCATGGGCTTTATCCATCATTTTAACGTACGACCTTTGAGTAAAATCGGCTTCAAAAGTTAAGATATTTTCATATTTTTGCTGAACAGCGTCTAATATTTGTTGCTCTGGGGTTTCTGCATAACCTATATTGCCATTTAACAAGATAAGAATAAATATTATGAATTTGTTAATCTGAGTCAATTTGATTACCCTTTGTTCTGTGTAAAACACGCCGGCCGGAAAAGGCAATTTTTTTTTCTATTATAAGTCGAATAGCTTCTGAATAAATTATGTGTTCTTGTTCGAGAATTCTTTCTGAAAGCGACGCGGCATCGTCTTCATCTAAAATTGGAACAGGGGATTGCAAAATTATTGGACCTTCATCTACTTCTTCATTTACAAAGTGAACTGTGCAGCCCGAAAACTTTGCTCCATGTTCCAAGGCTTTTTTTTGTACGTTCAACCCTGGAAATGCTGGGAGTAATGAAGGGTGGATATTGATGATTTTCTCCGGAAAAGCTTGTATGAATTTTTTACCAAGTATTCGCATGAAACCAGCAAGGCAGATTAAATCTATGGATTTAGATCGTAAAATTTCAATCATTTTAAGCTCATATTCATCCTTATTTGAGAAGGTTTTGGGATCCAAGAAAACAGTATCCAATCCATGTTTTTTTCCGCGTTCCAGCGCAAAGGCATTTTTTACATTGCTAAGTACCAATGCTATATCCGCAGACAGATAATTACTTTCGATATTGTCAATGATAGCTTGCAGATTGGAACCGCGGCCGGAGACTAAAACGGCAAGTTTAAATTTTTCTGGCATTTAAAAAGCTGGTTGTAAAATTAGACAAAAAAAGTGACTCAACAGCTAATAGAAGTTGCAGCCTAAATAATATGGCATTAGTTTTTTTCTCTTAAACTGTCGCGAATTATTTTAAGAAGACCTACGTTTTGAGTGTGGCCCGATTTGCTGGCTTTTATTTTTCCGCGGATGGGTTTTCCTAATAAATAAAAATCACCCAGAATATCGAGAATTTTATGTCGGGCAAATTCATCTTCGAACCGCAATTTAGTGTTTAAAACCTTTTTATCCCCCAACAAAATAAAATTATCAAGCTTTCCCCCCGAGGCGTAACCCATCTTGGTTAATTGCGCGACTTCTTCCATAAATCCGAAAGTTCGAGCTGGGGCAATTTCCTTTTTAAAACTTTGATCACCTTGAAACTCATAAGTAAAATCTTGGGTCCCTATGGGTTCCGGGTACTCCATATGATAGCTGACTGAAAAATTTTTGCTGGGTTCAATAGATATATAAGGTTCTCCTTTATCTTTATTTCCAAAGGAGTAATGTTTGTCTACAATTATTTCTTCGTAGAAATCGTCTTGGTCTTCAAACTCACCATCTTCCAAGAGTTCGCAAAAATCCTTTGCCGACCCATCCATTACCGGGGCTTCATCGCCAATTTTTATGAGAAGGTTGGTAACTCGATACATATGCAACGTAGCCATAATATGTTCAATGGTGCCTACTGAGCGCACACCTTTTTTTAGGCAGGTTGAGTAATCTGTTGATCGGACATTTTCTAATTGGGCAGGGATGGTTTTCCCCGACGCGATATCACCAAAAATTATTCCACTTCCAGGTGGCATGGGTTGTAATATCAGCCCGGTTTTTATTCCAGAATGCAAACTACTGCCACAAAGAACGACACTTCGTTTTAAAGTCCTTTGCGGATACCTTTTCTGTGAAGGGGCGACGTCGGCTCCTTTGATTTTAATGGAATGATATTTAAGTTTTTCGTGAAATCGTTTCTTTTCTGTTTTTAAATTCTTGCAGGTTTTGTCTATGTCCCAATTATTTTGTTTTAAATGATATAGGATAAAGTGTTTTTCCCAAATAGACTCTGCCTCCTCAAGCGAGCCAGCTTGATTAAAACTCGCAATATCCATTAGGTTTGGTTTCCAAATTTTTGAGGGCAGGTCCTGAATACTAATAGTATTTTGGTTGGCGCAGATAAGCACTAGCTTTTCCAAAACACTTCGAAGTTCTTTGATATTTCCCGGCCAGCTATATCCGCGAAGTGCGGTCAAAGCTTCATCTTCAATATTTGGCACATTGATATTTTGGCGGCGCCTTGTTTCTTCCAGGAATTCCTTTGCAATAGCAGGAATGCTTGCGGCATTATTTCTTAAAGGTGGAATTAGAAGACTGGATTCTTTAAAGCAATCCAGTAAAAGTTTGTGAAACTGACCTTTAACTGTTAAATCTTCGAGGTCTTCTGAGGAGGAAATAAATAGTCGGTCAGGTAAGAGTTCCAAATCTGGGTCTTTGATGTTTATGTTCTGCAAAACTTCCGCTAATTTTTCCTGAAGACTTTTGCTGAGAGATTCAATATTACTTAAATAAACGACTTTTTTTCCTGAAGCTGGGTTTTTTTTAGTTTCATTGTCTTTTTCTTTTAGTTTGAAAAGCTGTGATTGTATGGCCTGCTTTTGTCGGAACAGGCAATTTAATTTTATAAAAGGTAAATCGTATTTTCTGCTTTGTGCATGAATAGCACGAGCTACTGTTTCCTTGCCTGTGCCATTTTCGCCAAGTAGCAAAACGGGTTTCATGTTTTTGGAAAAAGATTTAATAGTCTTTTTAACGTCTGACATTGTTTCAAAGCAGGCGGGAAGTTTTTTTATTGAGTTAGAAGGGTTGAATTCTTTTACCGCAAAAGAATTTCTTTCCTGAAGGACTTTTTGGATTGACTCGGTAATTCGGTCGAGTGAAAAGGGTTTTTCAATGAAATCCTGGGCGCCTAGCTTAGTGGCCTTGACAGCAGTATCTATTGTGCCATGACCAGACATGATTAAAACTTCTACCCCAGAGTTATAAGTTTTTAAAGTTTTTAAAACTTCAATTCCATCCATGCCGGGCAACCATATGTCGAGTAAAACCAGATCGGGGGGATCTTTTTGAATTATTTCCAATGCTTCCACCCCGTCACTGGTCGTAGAAATTTCATACCCTTCGTCAGATAGGATTCCGGTGAGGGAACTGACAATATTTTTTTCATCATCAACAATGAGAATTCGTTCTTTAGGCAAAATTTTCTCCAAATGCTTCAGT
>CAZMXD010000077.1:0-8596 GCA_964570185.1 uncultured Nitrospina sp.
GTTTGCGTGAGCTCCCAAATCCTCCATTTCCGCAAGCATAGTTACGGTTTTGCCACAATTTGTTAGTGCTTCTTTTGTATACGAAATTAAGCTGGTGCGCTTGATAAAATCGTAAACACCCAAAGGTGAAGAAAATCGTGCCGTACCACTTGTGGGTAAAACGTGGTTGGGCCCTGCTAAATAATCTCCCATTGCCTCAGGAGTGTAATGCCCCATAAAAACAGCCCCTGCGTTTTTTACTTTTTCAGCCCACTTTTCAGGATTTTCAATGGAAAGCTCTAAGTGCTCCGGCGCAATCTTATTAGCGATATTCACGGCCTCTTCAAGCGTCTCTGTGACCAGCAAATAACAATTATTTTCCAAAGAAACTTCTGCGATCGCCCTTTTACTCAAAGTTTTTATCTGGTTCTGCAATTCTTTTTGGACATCTTCAGCCAATTTTTCATGTGGGGTTACCAAGATTGAGACAGCGTCCTCGTCATGTTCTGCTTGAGAAAGCAGGTCTGCGGCAACAAAGGCGGGATTAGCGGAACCATCTCCAATAATTAATATCTCGCTGGGCCCTGCAATCATATCGATATCTACCATTCCGAAAACCAGCCTTTTTGCCAAAGCTACAAATATATTTCCCGGGCCGACGATTTTATCTACCCGAGGAATTGTCTCGGTCCCGAAAGCCATGGCAGCCACTGCCTGGGCTCCTCCAATCTTAAAAATTTCCGTCACCCCCGCCAAATCTGCGGCAACCAACACATGCGGCCGACTCTGCGCTTCGGGAAAAGGAGAACACATTATCACTCGCTCCACACCCGCCACCTTTGCTGGAATAGCATTCATCAAAACAGAGGAGGGATAAGAAGCCTTGCCCCCAGGAACATAAATTCCCGCCACCTCAATTGGCCGAACTATTTGACCAAGCGTGATTCCCTCATCTTCATAAGTCCAAGAATTTTGTTTTTGTCTTTCATGAAACAGACGAATTCTTTTTGCGGCTTCCCTCAGCGCATTTAGCTCCTCTTCCTTTAATTCCTTATAGGCCTCCTTTATTTCAGACGCCGTAACCAAGATTTGCTCCAAAGACAAACTGTGTCGGTCATACAAATGCGTCAACCGCAACACAGCTTCATCACCCTTTTTCTTTACATCGTTTAGTATTTCTCGGACCGTTTCGTCTTGAGCAAACAAATCCATATTTGAACGATTCACTAAATCATCCACCACACTTGGGTAATCGGGCTCCGAAAATCTGCAAAGTTTCATTTTTAAAAGCTACCTCTAATCAATAGATATTTTATCAAGAATTAATTTTGTCATTCCGCCGTCACTAAGGCCTGACTGCGCTATTAGCATTAAATGTGTTTTTAAAAATTTCAAATCTTCCAGGAGATCCACATCGTACCAAACTGGCAATAGATCAAAAGAAAAACCACCATCTTGCACTCGCTGCAAAGTTTCATGCAAAACCTTATCGGTTCCCCAATCAACAAAGCTAAATACCTCAGAAACCTTACTCTTCATTGCTATCAGGTAATACCCTCCATCAATACTCGGACCCAACACCAGGTCCTTTGTCGAATCCAGTGCTTGATCTATATAAGAAACAGGTAAAGATGGGCTATCCGATCCTATAATAGCTACATTATTATAACCCTGAGCAAACCGTTTGATAAAAGCCTGGCGCATTTTTTCCCCAAGGTCTTTTCCCTGCTGGGAAAACAAGGTCATACCGGAACTTTCTAATTTGTTAAAGAATCCAGAATTATTTTCAGGAGAAATTCCCACAAAGCAATCTGCATTGCCAACCCGCTGAATTTTTGCCAAGCTGTCTTCCAAAAAACCTTTATAAAGCTTTAAAATGGTTTCATTATCTAGAAATGAGCTCAAACGGGTTTTTACCTGACCCAGAATAGGATCGCGAGCAAAAAGAATTACTGCATTATCGTTGTTTTTTCCCATTCACTTTTGGCCATGACAGAAGTATAAAGCTTCGAAATCAAAAATGCTTCTGCCGCTGCCAAGGGGTTGACTCAATACGTAAAGCCTCATAAAATTCAATTAGTAAATCTCTATCACATCTTTTCGAAGGAACCTTTACCATCCTCGATTTCGACCTTTCGCTATTTTACTGGATCACCCAGCATTTTCAATCCCGAATGATGGATAAGTTCATGCTGTTTGTAACTATTAAAGAAAATTTTTATATTCCAGGTCTGTTATGTCTCGCAGCGCTTCTAGGAACATATAAAAATCGCGGGCTTGTTTTTATTATTGCCGCAAGCATTGCTATAGGCCTTACCGATGCCATAGGACATAATATTTTAAAGGAAGGAATTCAACGAGTTCGCCCTTGTCATGTGCTTCCTCAGGACATTATAGGAATCGTAAGTTGTTCTAACAGCTTTTCTTTTCCCTCCAATCATGCTGCCAATTCATTTTGCGCCGCAACTCTTTTGAGCCTCTGTTTTCGTAATACCACGCTAATGGCGTTTACTTTTGCCTTGATCGTTTGCTACTCGAGAGTTTATTTAAGAGTACATTACCCTTCAGATATTCTGGGCGGAATAGTTTTGGGCACCGCAATGGGGTTTCTGGGTCACCTGATTTATGAAAAAATATTAAAATATATAAAACACTGACTGGCCTTGCCGCATGAGCCAAAAAAAATTTCTAATAATTAAACTGAGTTCGTTAGGAGATATCGTTCACACCTTACCTGTTTCGCGAACCCTGAGGAAGGAATATCCCAAAGCCTACATCGCATGGATTATTGAAGAGCGTTACCAAGAACTTTTACACAAAAATTCCGATATTGACGAAGTAATTCCTATCCGCACAAAAGCTTGGCGCAAAAACTGGAATAGGAAAACCTTTGGCGAAATACTGCGAACTATAAAAAGTATGCGCTCAAGAAAATTTGATATGGCTTTTGATTTCCACGGGCTTATTAAAAGTGGTTTGATTACCTTGCTAAGCGGTGCTCAAATAAAAGTTGGGTTCCACAAAAAAAACTGCAAAGAAAAATTCAGCTCTATTTTCACCAATAAAAAAGCGCCTTATATGGGAAGTGGAATTCATGTCGTGGATATGTATCTCACCTTGATAAAAACGTCTTTAAGCATTAAAAAAGAATCGAAAGAATTTCCTCTTCCTAAAAACCCGAAAAAAAAAGTCGAAGCCTTTTTTCAAAGCCAACCTGAGCTTGCAGGAAAACCTATTATCGGGATTAATCCGGGAGCAGGATTTGAAAGTAAACTCTGGGAACTAGAACGATTCGCGCAATTGGCTGACCGCATTATCGCAGAAATGGATTGCTCCATACTAATAACATGGGGCCCTGGAGAAGAACAAAAAGCCCAACAAATTGCCGGATTCATGAAACAGAAAAGCTGGGTGGCTCCAGCCACTTCCATTCAAGAATCTATAAGCCTTTACAAACACCTCAAACTACTGGTAAGTTGTGACTCGGGGCCTCTCCACCTTTGTGCGGCATTGGGCGTACCTACCGTATCATTGTTTGGGCCCACGGATCCCGTGAGAAACGGGGCCTATGGAATCAATCATGATGCCGTTTACAAAGTACTCTCATGCAGTTTCTGCTGGAAAAGGAAATGCCCGCTTGGTACCCAAGAATGTATGAAACAGGTGACCGTAGACGAAGTTTTTGAAACGGTCCGCTGCAATCAAGCAAGATAAAATTTAGCGGAGTTATTTATGGGAATCGACAAAGAACTTCTGGATATTCTGGTTTGTCCTAAATGTAAAGGCGACTTGGAGTTAAGTGAAGAGGAGGATAGCCTTATCTGTAAAACTTGTAGTTTGAAATATCCTATTAAAGACGATATACCTGTAATGCTAATTGATGAAGCCCTCCCCTTAGATTAATGGAAGGTTCAAACCAATCCCTTTTTTAAAACCAGCAATCTCTATCTTCGGATCAAATACCGTTCCGTAGCATTTAATATTACGTATGAACAAGTTTCTTCGCTCCGTCGAATTCCATATAAAAAACACAATCTGGAAAGTTTTTGGATTGTTTGCCAAAAAGGATGTCCCTTTAGTTCCTCTGCCTCTAAACTTCTCAAAAATCACCAATGTGCTTGTAGTCCGTTCTGACAGGTTGGGAGATGTCGTGTTGTCAACACCCGTTTATGAATCCTTAAAGCACTCTTTTCCCCATTTAAAAATCACAGCCATGGTAAATCCAATTCAAGGAGGAATTCTGGAAGACAATCCGAATCTTCATAGGATCATATTAATGAGACGAAGACGCTTTTGGCGCGCTATTCGCGAATCTCGCAAAGGAAAATTTGATCTTGCCATCACACTCAATAAAAAATTCAGCGCAACAGCAACATTTTTCACACTATGCTCAAATGCTAAAATGAATGCTGGTTATCTCCATACGCAGAACCCTTGGAAATACAGTATAAGACTGCCTATAGAAGGCCCTCCCTGTCATGAAATTGAAAACAACCTGGCACTTCTAAAACATATGGGAGTACCTAAAATCATCTCACAACCAAAGGTCTACTTTAACGAAAAAGAAAATCAGAAAATAACAGAAATCATTAACTCGGGCAAAAACAAACTTCCCTTGATCTTAGTTAAAACAGGAACGCGTATTCCTGAATGGGGATGGAGTTGGAATAAGTTTAAGTCCGTCATGGAGTATATTTTAAAAAATAATATCGCCGATATCTGGATAATAAATGGTCCCGGAGAAGAAACCATTTTAAAATCCCAAATCGCAGAGATGAAATTTAAACCCAGACTCTTACCACTTGTTAAAACAAAAGAGCTTGCACTTTTGATCCAACAATGCGATCTTCTTTTTTGCAACCATACTGGAATTATGCACCTTGCCTCAGCAGTTGAAAAACCAGCTTGTGTTATTTTCAAGCATGGTGAAATTAAACGGTGGGGTCCGAGATACCCGACAAGCGTAGTACTCGAAGATCGTCATCAGAATAATTTACTGCCCGAAACCGTTATCAAAACTCTAGAAAAAATTCTGAAAGACAAAAGCCGTGAACAGTGAACCCAATAAAACCTCCTCAAAATCAAAAATAGCTGCATCAGGATTAATTTTTGAAGAACCAGTCGTTTTTAAATTAGGGTCACCTGGTCGCAAAGCCTATTCTCTTCCAACCTGTGATGTTCCAGAGGTAGACTTGGAAACTTTGCTTCCCGCCGATGAAATTCGCAAACCCATTGAAGAACTGCCAGAGTTAGCTGAACTTGATGTAGTACGTCATTACACACGTTTGTCTCAATGGAATTTCAGCATTGACACCAATTTTTATCCATTGGGATCATGCACTATGAAATACAATCCGAAAATAAACGAAACTCTGGCACGCTTGCCTGGTTTTTCAGGACATCATCCCATGTCTCCAGACGAAGACTCACAGGGAAGTTTGCAACTTATGCACGAGTTACAAGAGTGTTTAAAAGAAATAAGCGGCATGGACCATGTTAGTTTACAACCCGCTGCCGGAGCTCAAGGTGAGTTTGCCGGTATGCTAATGATACAGGCCTACCATGCGGGAAATGGCAACCCCAGAAAAAAAGTTTTACTGCCCGATTCAGCGCACGGCACCAATCCCGCCAGCGCAATGCTTTGTGGTTATAAAGCAGTGCAAATACCTTCAAACTCCGCAGGGTTGATCGATATTGACAAACTGGAAACAGTTATGGACGAAGAAACCGCCGCCATTATGCTGACCAACCCCAACACATTGGGAATGTTTGAAAAAGATATTTTAAGAATTACGGAAATTGTACATAGCAAGGGTGGCTTGGTTTATTGCGATGGCGCTAATTTCAATGCGGTAATGGGGATCGTCAAGATGAGTGAGATGGGAATAGACGTATTGCACATCAATCTGCATAAAACCTTTTCTACCCCTCATGGAGGAGGCGGGCCAGGAGCAGGTCCCGTCTGCATCAAAAATATTTTAGAACCGTATCTACCTAAACCAGTGGTAGAAAAAAAGAAAAATAAATATTTTTTAAACTATGATCGACCAAACAGCATAGGCAAACTAAAAATCTTTAATGGCAACTTCGGAATGTTGCTTCGCGCTTATGCCTATATCCGTACTCTCGGTCCAGAAGGAATTCTCGAAGCCGCGCAGTCCGCCATATTAAACGCAAACTATATTCGCGCAAAGCTAAAAGACACATTCCATCTACCATTCACGCGGGCCAGTCTGCACGAGTGTGTGTTCAACGATAAAGGTCAGGGGATCACTACCATGGACTTCGCCAAAGAACTTATCGATCACGGATTTCATCCGCCGACAGTTTATTTCCCGCTAATCGTAAAAGGGGCATTAATGATTGAACCGACAGAAACTGAATCGAAAGAAACTCTCGACAAGTTTATAGAGGCGATGAAATATATTGCAAAAAAAGGGCAGGAAGACCCAGACAGTTTTCATGATGCTCCCAGACTCCCAAAAGTATCGCGACCCGATGAAGCTCGCGCCGCACGCCAGCCCATTCTGCGATGGAAAAGAGAAAACCTTTCCTCCGCCTAAATTCATCCACCCAATTTAATACGGCCACAATTCTGCTGGTTGGAATAAATGTATATCAAGACTCAATCAATATAGCCAACTAGTAGCAAAACAGCAGTAGTCACGATTCCTGCCCCTATCAGATTGAGAACCAATCCTGCCTGTGACATTTTTGGGATGCTCACCCAACCACTGCCAAAGACAATGGCGTTTGGTGGGGTTGCAACTGGCAACATAAAAGCAAATGAAGCGGCTAATGTTGCGGGCACCATAAAAAATAACGGATGAATATTTGCTGCAACCGCTGCCATACCTAGAACAGGTAAAATCATCGTTGTCGTTGCCGTGTTTGAAGTCAACTCAGTCAAAAAAGTTACGGCCAGACAAATAGCCAATATAGTTAACCATAAAGGCCAGTTAGAAATCCCAGTCAGCTTCTCACCCATCCATTTATCAAGCCCACTGGTACCAAATCCTGCCGCCAATGCAAAACCACCACCAAAAAGAATCAATATTCCCCAGGGAGTTTTCGTTTGCACCGTTTTCCAATCCAATGCAAACCATTCGGTTTTACCATTTATGCTTAATCCTTTTTTACCATTTATGGGGAATACTAATAATAAAATTCCCATAGTCATGGCAACGGTTGAATCGTGAAGGTATTCAGGGTTTCCAAACAACCCCGACCAACCTGGTAAAATAAAATCTCTAACAACTATTGGGGTTCTAAATATCCAAAGAAACGCTGTCAAACAAAAAATAGAAGCAACAACCTTTTCCGCATGGCTCATTGCCCCTAACTTATCCAGTTCTTTTTGGATAATTTCACTTTCCACAACTTCCAATTGACTGAAAGGAAAAGGCGAAATAATTCGGCAAAGATAAAACCATGTTAAGGGAATAAAAACTAAAATAATGGGGATAGCCAAGGTCATCCACTTAAAAAAACTGATATCGGGATTATCCGGAAAGAGTTTCTTATAAAACCCAACAAACACAATATTTGGAGGTGTACCTATAGGCGTGCCCACGCCACCAATACTGGCTGAGTAAGCCAGACCCAGCATAAGCACAAGTCCTAACCCGTTTTTAATCTTCTCTTGGGAGGCTGCGTTTCGTTTGCCATTTAGGGAAGCGTCTAAAGCAATTTGTCGAACTACTCCCATCGCAACGGGAAACATCATCATTGTAGAAGCGGTATTTGAGATCCACATTGATAAAAATGCGGTGGCAATCATGAATCCCAAGACAATCTTTTTGGGGTCGGTCCCGACTAAATTGATAATCCAGAGTGCGAGACGTTTATGGAAAAACCATTTCTCCATGGCAAGCGCAAGCATAAATCCGCCAAGAAATAAAAATATAAGATGGTTTGTATAATTGGGTGCAATTTGTTTACTCGACATGATACCAAGTAGCGGAAACAAAATTAGTGGTAGTAACGCTGTTACGGCAAGCGAAGTGCCTTCGCCTAACCACCAAATCGCCATCAATACCACCACCGCAAGCATACGCTGGCTGCTCTCGGTCATTCCTTCAGGCAACGGCAAGAGCAATATTCCACAGAAAGCGGTGAGACCGGCAAGCAAAACTATAATTTGCTTTTTGAATGCAGTATCCATTAGATGATATTAACGTTTTGGGTCTTGACAAACAAGCATCATAAGGAAAAGTCGACTCTCTTACTGATGCACGTTGAAATTCTATGATGTATTTATAAACAGGATTATCCGAGTCAGCCAATTTAAGATACAGAACTTATTTATTACGAAAAGAAAAGTTTAATTTTAAAGAGGCGGATAGCTGTTAGTGTGCATTAGAATGCGCATCCGAAAGGATTTGATTGATTTTGAGGGTAGAAATGATATGGGTGTCCATTCCCAACTGTGTAGGAGTGTAACCCAATGCTAACGCAACTAATTGCGGGAGATGTAAAATAGGAATGGACTGGTTTTTCTTTTGCAGTAATTCTATTTCTGGCTGATAAGAATCAAGACTCAAATGACAAAGCGGACATCCGGTGGCAATAACATCGGCACCGTAATCGATCGCATCTTGCAAAGCATTTCCGGACA
>CAZMXD010000078.1:0-8579 GCA_964570185.1 uncultured Nitrospina sp.
ATGCATTCGATTTATTGATTACACCAGCCAATTTACGCATAGCTTGAGACATCAGCCTTGCCTGAAGCCCCATATGCGAATCACCCATATCCCCATCCAGTTCAGCTTTTGGAACTAGTGCGGCAACAGAATCTACGATGATGACGTCGACTGCGCCACTTCGGATGAGTACCTCTGCGATTTCTAAAGTCTGTTCACCAGTATCAGGTTGAGAGAGAAGGAGGTCATCTAGGTTGACCCCCAGGTTTCTGGCATACTCCGGATCGAGAGCATGTTCTGCGTCGATGAAGGCTGCAACACCACCAGACTTCTGGGCTTCTGCAATGATGTGTAAAGTTAGACTGGTTTTTCCTGATGCTTCAGGACCATAAATTTCGACTATTCTTCCCTTCGGAACTCCTCCAACCCCTAAAGCACTATCCAGCGATATAGAACCCGTAGAAATGACATCCACTCCTTTTTGACTTCCGGCTTGCCCGAGTTTCATAATAGAGCCTTTGCCGAATTGTTTTTCTATTTGTGTGAGTGCTAGTTCCAGTGCTTTATCCCTCTCGCCCATCATTCCCCCTTGCTATGTATTATGTCTTTGATCATAAAATAATTTTTCACAGTGAATTATACCTTGGATAGTAGGAACCACAAAACCCAATCAATGAGGAAAAGTTAAAGAAAGCGAGAGATGGATCTAAAAACATTATAAATAAAGAGTTGAAAGATAGAAGATGGATTGGCTTAAGGTGTTAATTTTGATTCCAAGGAACGACCAAAACTTAAAATAGTAGCACGAAAACTCCTATTTTGAATTCGGTCATACTTTTGTAAAATCAGCCTTTTCATAATTTCTTTGCACTCTTTTTGTGATATTTCTCCTAACTCCAATTTCTTTTTAAGAAACCGTACCTTCTTTGGCTCTAAAAGCGATCTTAAACCAGTTTTCATGGCATTGCCTTTTTTGCAAAAAAACAAGTTGATTGGATTCGGCGATTTTACCACTCCCTGATTAAATTGTAAAGCATTGATTTTTATAGCGATATATTTTTTATAAACAAAAAACATTTTTAACCGAATAGAGATTAAATTTGCTACCCTTCAAGATGTTAGTGTTTTTGGACGATTATAAAATATGTACTCCTTCTACCTAAAACTGCCTCTTGCTCTAGTGTTTCTATGTTTATCTCTATACTTTGGTTGTGGGATAAGTGAGGCGGAACAAGAGGAAGAATTGGTAAAAATCCCTGATTCTCCTCCTCAAATAACCATTACATTAAGGTCAGATTTTATTGTTGAACAGCCGCTTGAGCCTGATCCACAAATAAATAAGTCGGCCGATAAAGTTCTAATTTTTGGAAAAAAGAAAAGAGGAACCGCAGATCAAAAGAAACCTGCTCTATCTCCTTTTAAATTAGATGAAGGTTATCAGTCCATTGAACGATTTGAGAGGGTTTCTCCCGAGAAATTTGAAATGGGTTTTGAGAAAAAACCAAAGCCATCAAAAAAGACAATCAGGCAAAACTTTAAATTACCCGACAAATCTTTAATATTGGCTGGGCGTGGATTCAATATTCAAACCTTTAAGGCCTCTAGTCTTGCATCAGATATGGATTATACATTGCATCTGAGGGAACAGGTTCAACATATCCCAACTAGTGGCTTTGAGGATCATCTGGATTCCGCTGGAGAATATTCTAAGCATACAAAAGATCTGATCTATGGTGAAACTCGAGCAGCTTTTGGTAAGATGCCACCACCTTTTGCTAAGTCTAATACTGTTGAATCTGAGGTGCAGGTGCAAATAACGGTAGAAAAAAATCCAAATTCTGTAATTGTTTTACCGTTAGGCGAGGACAGCATTGCCGTGATTTCAGGGGATGAGAAATCATTGGATTTGTTGACAGGTAATGAAACCCTTAACAAAAAACGGTTTCGCTCTGAATGAATATTTTCTCAATATGGGGGAAAAATTTCGTGAATGAGTCCTCGCAGTGGTCCACATTTAATAAGTAAACAAATCTCTCCTAAAATAAGCTGAGAATAGGGGCTTTATTCAATATAATAGGATCTCCATAAAGGGTTTTAACGTTCTCGAAACCAATAGAAGAAAATCCAAAAACCCAAAATAAATAACCCTATTAAGATTTTTCGTGGCAGGCTGATGTTGGGGATCCTTTTTTGCCTAGGGGAAGATGGAATTTCAGATTTTTGCTTTTCTTCTTTGTTGGGCGTTTCCATTTATAACTCCTGGCAGGCTCTCTAAGTTTTATGCTTTTTTAATTCATCAGAGCATAATTTATCCTGCATTTTTGGCGCAACGAAAACCAAAACTATTATTTTTTACTTCAGGGGTAAAAAAACTTCTATTAAATGTAGGTGCGCTTAAACCACAACCGTAAGAAAGGCAGTCAAACCAAGACCCTCCTTTCAGGATTCTTTTGTCTTTCCCATACTCAGCCCGTGTCACTGGATTACCAGGATGAGGAAGGTAGTAACTATCTACCCATTCCCATACATTACCTGACATGTCATTCAAGCCATAAGGACTTTTTCCTTCTGGAAAAGAACCAATGGGTACAGTCCCAGTCGAATGTTTATAAGGATTATTGGATTTATCCAGGGACCATTGGTTGCCCCATGGATAAATTAAGCCATCTGTTCCTCGGGCTGCTTTTTCCCATTCCTGTTCGGTTGGAAGCCTTTTTCCCATCCATTTACAATAGTTGTCCGCGTCAAACCAACTCACATAAACTACAGGATGTTGTTCTTTAGATTTTGGAAGATTTCCTTCTGGCCAGTGATAAGGAGTTTTGCGTTTAGTTTCATCGGTAAATTTTTTATAATCGGCGTTGGTTACTTCATTTAAGTCTATATAAAATTTCTGAGTAGATGAAATATGCTCTGGCGCTTCATCATCCCATCGTTCGTTGGAGCCCATGATAAAATCACCTGATGGAATAAGAGTCATTCCATTTGTGAGGCTTTTGTTTTTAATTAGTCGCTTCTTTTGATTTTTTACAGGCATATTTTGTATCAAAGATTTTAAAAGCAACCCGCTTCCCCTTTGCAGAGTAAATTTTGTGGTAGAGGAAAAAGGTGATATGTTTTTCTTGCCAACATGACAGCTTTTACATTCAGGTTTAAAAATTTTATCCTGTATAGATTTTTTAATGTGTTCGGCTTGATGGCAGACTGTTTTGCATTGCTTCTTAAAGTCCCCTAATGTTTCAAAAGCAAAGGAAGGGTTCCAAAGGTTTAGTATTAAAAGAGTAACCAAAGTTGCAATTAATATAGATTTATACTGGATTTTTTTTGTCATACCTATTATTTATAGAATGATCGCAATTGAGTCAAAAAAATTTTTCTTTGGAGAAAGCCATTTTAATGAATCCAGCTAACTGGAGAATAATCCAAGATTCCCCATGTGATGGAAGCCTTAATATGTTAACAGATCATGCTATTCTTCTTGCGTGTAACGCGGGCAAATCTCCTGCCACATTGCGGCTCTATGGATGGAAACGGCCCACACTTTCTGTCGGTTATTCTCAGGATATATCGAAGCACATTAATATAGAATCTTGTCAGAAAAATAACATTCCCGTTGTACGCCGCTTTTCAGGCGGAAGGGCTTTGTTGCATCAAAACGAGTTGACTTATTGTGTAATTGCTCCAATACCACACAACACGTTTCCTGGGACTTTAAAGGGCTCTTTTGAAAAAATCTCGCAGGCGATTTTGGAATCTCTAAAAATAGGAGGAATTGAGGCTGAGCAGATTTCCGCAAGAAATGGCAGAAGAGAAAACACTGTATCCAAAATGTCTCCCGCCTGTTTTTCGATTTCCAATCATTGCGAAATCATTTTTCAAGGGAAAAAGCTTGTTGGAAGTGCTCAGCGACGACTTCGCTCGGCATTTTTGCAGCATGGTTCTATAATTTTAGACACCAACCCAAAACTAACTCATGATGTATTAAAATATTCTTCAGAAACGGAAAACCATTCCGTATTGGAGTCACTAGTTTCAAACACTACTACCATAAAACAAATTTTACAAAGGGAACCAGAGTATAATGAGATTGCTAAGTGGTTTGTGGAAGGATTTCAAAAATCATTATCAGGTAATTGGATAAAAGGGAATTTAACCAGACAGGAGCTGAGTTTAATCGAGACTGGCTAGGCGTTTGAGAATTTAATAGAGACGGTTGTTGCCTGAAAAAAAATTGTTTACAATAAAAAATTAAATTTTTTCTTTGGAAGTACCCTTGCTAACCTTTTAGTCTTATACTTTCCACAAACGATTTGAGGATCGACTGTGTATATAAAATTTTGGGGAGTTCGTGGTAGCGTTGCTTCAGGAAGTTCGGACACAGTTAGGGTTGGTGGTAATACGACTTGCGTTGAAATTCGATGCGATCAAGAATTGATTATTATCGATACGGGCACCGGATTCCATAATCTGGGAATAGCTTTGATGAAGGAACTGCCTGTCAAGGGAACTATTTTGTTTAGCCATGTTCACTGGGATCATATCCAGGGGTTTCCACATTTTATTCCATTTTTTACTGCTGGAAATGAGTTTAGAGTTTTTGGTGGAACCAGCCTTCCAATATCGGTGGAAGAGGTCATAAAGCAGCAGATGAATCCTCCTTGTTTTCCTGTGAAGACAGATATATTTGATGCTAAAATTTCTTACCACGATGTGAGGCCAGGTGAGATAATAGAGGGTGAAAATTACAAAATAACTCTTACTTCTCTTTATCACCCTAATGGGTGTTATGCCTATAGAATAGAACATGGGAGTAAAGCTCTTGTTTTCGCAACCGATTGCGAGCATTATGAAGACAAACCTAATAAAAACTTAATTGATCTTAGTCGTGAAGCAGATATTTTGGTTTACGATTGCCAGTATACCGAAGATGAATATTATGGTTTAAATGGTGAATACCCAAGAAAAGGCAGAGGACATAGCACTGCGCTTGAAGGTATTAAAGTTGCTCAGGCTGCCAACGTAAAAAAATTTGTTTTGTTTCACCACGACCCTAATCATAATGATGAATTTGTTCAAAAAATTGAAAAAGAAGCCCGCCAACTTTTTTCCCAAAGTATAGCTGCTTATGAAGGCCTTAAAATCGACTTGTCAGAAGAAAAGCTGCCTCGTTCTTTGTTTGATTAATTTTCTGATTTCTGGCCTGTTTGTTCTTTTCTTATTCTTAGCCTGTAGCGGTCCTAAATCTTATGTTGCGGACAACCCTGCCAGCCAAAGGTTTCGCGATGTTACCCGTCTTTTTCCTGCCGAAAAACTTTTTATCACTCAGGCTAGTTTTCTGCGAGGTAACCAAGATGCTCTTTCCGACCTTGTGATATTAAACCAAGCCAAAAATGAGCTTTATATTCTCGTTAATCGGGGTAAAAAAGGTTTCTTGAAGAAATTTGTGGGCAACTGGGCCCGTAAAAACAAAGAAAAAATAAAATTTTTTGTTTCGGCTGATTTAAATAGGGATGGTGGAGATGATCTGATATTAATTCTTGGTGACAGACGCAATCTAAAAACACAAATCTTATTTAATAATAAGAAAGGGTATTTTTATCCTAAAGAAAATCAAGGAACCCATTCACTTCCTTCAGGGATAGAGAAAGTCATTTCGATTGATATCGATGGAGACGGTGATAAAGATCTATTTTATTTTGGTAGTAAAATTAAAACATCCAGTAAAAATCCTCATCAAACAATGATATGGATAAACAAGGGCGATGGTAGATTAGAAAATTTGACGTTGTTATTAATGCCTACTCTTCCAACCGGTATTCGGGATGCGTCATTTGCTGATTACGATGGTGACGGGGTCGTAGATATTTTTTTGGTTTATGAAAAAGGGCAAAACAGACTTTTGTTAAATAATGGGGTAGGTAAATTTTCTGATCACACCTTATCAAGACTGCCTCGAATTGTAGATGATAGTATGCATTCCGATTGGGCGGACTTTGATCAGGATGGAGATAATGATTTGCTTGTTGTAAATAGGTCTATTCAAAAAATATTTCGTGGATACCCGGAAGAAACCAATTACTTTCTAGAAAATATGGGAGGAGGAAACTTCAGAAAACGATCCCATAAAATGCTTCCCCGTCTACCTTCCATTAAGGCATATCTCCTAGATGGAAATCGCAATACCCGACCAGATGCCTTGATCTTGACTGCAAAAGGGGTTTATTATTTTCAGGGACGGCGAGGTAAATGGCAATTCTCAGATGAAACAGAAAAACGCTTGCCTCGCTTTAGGCAATTCACCCAAATGACATTTGGCAATATTAATAAAGATCAATTCCTTGACTTGTTTGGATGGTCTGAAAATTCGAGTCGATTATGGTTGAACCGTTTTGATTAGTTTTAGAAAAGCTTATTTTGAAAATTTTTTAATTGGTATTGAACGAGAAATCATATGTCAAAGTTTAAAAAGTTGACCTTTCTTAAGGTGTTAACCACCGTAGCTTGGGCGGATGGGGAAGTAAGTCAGTCTGAACTTAATATTCTAAAGTCCTTTTATAGGAAATTTGATTTAGAAAAACATGAGCTTGATGAATTGAAGCCTTATCTTAATGCCCCCATTGCAAAGAAAGAAAAGGATTTATTATATCGTCAGATGATTGCTGAGCTTTCGAGCCCAGCTGAAAAAAAAGAAATCATGAGTGCCTTAGAAAATATGGTGCAAGCGCATAAAAGAATTAAGGGAGAAGAACGACAATTAGTTGAGCAATTTTCGGAATGGCTTGAAAAAGCTTCTTTTACAAAAAAATCTTTTGGTCGAATTAGAAATTTTTTCCAGAAAACTATATTTGAACATGCTCGTGATCCAAACCCAGATATGGAAAAGTATTTTAAAAGACGGGTATTAAAAAAGATAGAGCTGAAAAAATCCCATTTAGGCATTATTTCTGAATTGCCCGAAGATAAGCTATATTTTCTCTGCTTGGTGGGCACATTAATGGCTTCCATTGCCCATGTGGACAATAACTTTGATCCGAGAGAGAAAAAAGCTTTAAAAGCAAGACTTTCAGAGCAATTTTCTCTGAAGGGGAAGGAATTAACTCTGCTTTTTGAAGTGGTGGAGGAGCAAGGAAGAAAAGACTTTGATTTTCATGAGGTGATTTCTGAAATTAATCGATTGTCTTCGTATAATGATCGGTTGCATTTTATGGAATGCCTTTTTGCAGTCGCGGCCGCAGATGGGGAAATTGCTCATGATGAAGCAGAGGCAATTAGAAGAATTACGAAGGCTATGCGAATTTCTCATAATGTTTTTATCGAAGCAAAGGTGCGTGCGAGAAAAGCACATAAATAAAAGAGTTCTCACCAACTTTAATTAAAATGCAGAAGGGTAAAAAGTTTTTAGGCATTATGTTTGAGTGTTGCAACATCTACCGCCGAATTTATATTAATAAGGACGGCAACGCCTATGAGGGTAGATGCCCAAAATGTTTTGGTGAAGTAAAAATCATCATTGGCCAGGATGGTTCAGAAAAAAGAATTTTCCGTGCTCGTTGACCTTTAGATTTGTTTTGCCAAGAATATTTTCCTCGCAAAATTTAGCCCATGAAAATTATATTGCAAAGAGTTGTGCGAGCTTCGGTTTCTGTTGAAGGCAAAGTCATTGCTTCAATCAATAAAGGACTCTTTATTCTATTTGGTGCCGAAAAAGTTGACGGTAATGACAAAATTGATTTTCTTGCTGAAAAAGCTCTGAATCTGAGAATTTTTCCTGATAAAAATGGGAAGATGAATCTGTCGTGCGTGGATATTTGTGGTGAGATTTTGGTGGTATCTCAATTTACTTTGGCGGCAGATTGTAAAAAAGGTCGTCGACCCGGATTTGATAACGCTGCATCAACTGCTGAAGCGCAAGTTCTATATCAAAGTTTTGTTGAGCAAATTTCAATATCTGGACTTAAAGTTGCTACCGGTGAGTTTGGAGCAGATATGCAGGTAGAATTGATCAATGATGGCCCGGTTACTTTTATTTTGGACCGATAGCCATCAAGACTCATTCTTATTTCTCATCTGATGTGCGGATTCTTTTGGGTTTTTTGTTCATGTCGTAGTCTTTTAACGTATCTGGCAATTGTAACTCGGTAAAGTTTTTTCGTCCTAGCTGATATTTTTGGAATAATGATTCCAGTTTTGTTCCCATTTTCTTAAATAAGTCCATTTTCTTTTTCTTGTGATAAATAATTTCTGCAATCAGAGTATTTGAAATTGCGTCATTGCCTTGGTTGAGATTATCATGAACAATTCCCAATCTGTAATAAGCACTCCCAAACTCTGGATCAAGTCTTACAGATTGTTCCAGTAATTCTATTGCCTTTTCAAAATTCCCGAGATCTGATTGAATTCTGCCAGCGGCATAATGGTTTTGACTATTAAAGGGCTCGATTTGTATGGATTTTAAAATCCTGTCCAACGCTTGTTCTTTTTTTCCTAATTTTTCGTAAGCCCATCCCAAATTAGTTAATGTTTTTTCATCCTTTGAATCTAGCCAGTATGCTTTTTCCCAGGATTCTACAGCTTTTACTATCCCATTATTTTTTGCATGG
>CAZMXD010000079.1:0-8513 GCA_964570185.1 uncultured Nitrospina sp.
CTTGTTGCCTTGAACAACAACTTTATGGATTCTCCCTTCAAAAATAGTGATCTCCGCGGTGTTGTCTTTAATTTCCTGCTTCGGGATAAACGCGCGCGCTAAAAGATATCCTTCAGACGCGTAGAAAGCAGTGATCTTAGCAGCCATGGCATTCAACATACTCAAGTTAACATCCTGTCCCTCGCCTAAATCAACCAGGGACATGATCCTCTCATCACTTATCACCGAATTACCCGTGAGTTTGATCTTCTTGAGAAAAAATGTAGGGCCCTTAACGAGGGCCTTGCCAGTGGGCCCGGTTTTTTTGGTAACTTTTGGAACTTTAGGGTCAGAGGGGAATTTTTGGGGGAGTGAATGACGAAGGGATTTCTCAATGGTCTCCGACTGACCTTCCAGAGGCACTTGGGCAAACGCAAAACTCGTAAGGGGAACATAGATTGTTAAATTTGCCATCACTACAATCGCAACGAACAAAAACAACAGTCTTAATCGATCCCAAAAAATAGATAATTTGGGAAAGCTCATATAGCCAATGGATGAAGGTGACCCAGATTTTGGGTAGCGTTCTTACTTAAAATGAAAGAAGTGGTTTGATTTACTAAATACCAGTGCAAAAAAGCCTTATCATTCAAAAGGTTTTGTTAAAGTATTTTGGTATTTTAAATTTATACTATATTTCATGACTACAATATAATGTACATCTATAAAAATTATATACAATATATTGTATATTAAGCAAGTAAATTCAAGATGATAGAGGCTTTTGATAGGACTGATAGCACTATAGGAGTGGCTATCTAAAAAACTTATTCGCCCTTGAAGTTGGAACGAAGATAGGCAATGACATCGGCTAGACTTTGTTTCGACAGGGTCATACCCCAATCCGGCATATTGATTGATTTGCCAACGCTTTTTCCTCCATAAAATACAAGGTTGTAAAGATAATCATCCGGATAAACATTTAAAGGCAATTCATTATGAATAACAGGTTTTGGATGAAGCCCTTTCGCTCCTGGGCCGTCTCCTCCTCCATTTTTTCCATGACATTGCATACAATACTCTTTGTAAATTTTTACCCCGCGTTCAATATCAGCATTTTTAAATTCTTTCGACTTCCAAGGCTCATAAAATTTAAAATCCTTCACACCCAAAGTCATTAAATAGCCAATCAAATGTCGCGCTTTCCTTGTGCTTATATCGGCAATATATTCGCCACTATGTGGTGTGAAATCCTGCGGGTTTTCTGCAAACCGACTCAACCAATCGAGGGTATAACGGTTTCCCGCATCAAAGAGTGTTACGCTAATGGGACCACCAATCAATTTTCCATCATTGTCTTTAATCTGGTGGCAAGCCGGACAAGAATTTTCCTGGAATATCTTGCCTCCCAATTTCGCCTCCATTTTCGTGAAGGTCGACATATCAACAAAACTTTTTTTAACACGGGAATCCAGGAAATTTTTTTCCATATAATCTGCAACTATGACCGCTTCTTCCCGAGTCAAAATCATATGCTTCAATGATAGGCGTAATTTATCCCAGCGGTATGAGTAAGGATATAGATTATCCTCTTGCCCCAACAGTCGACGGACCAACCAAGGTCTCTGGAATTTTATCCCTGCCCACATTAGATCAGGGCCTCTAAGCTCAAATTTGGATTTTGGTTTTCCCTCGAACCTATGACAACCTTTACATTGGCTATTAATAATCTTTTCAGCAAAACCATCATTCCCCGCCAAAACCAAAGAAGGTATAAGGAAATACAAGAAAAAAACCAAAGAGAAACCCAGCAATCTGAACATATTTAAACTCCGGGTATAATTTTGAACTAAACTAATTAATGTCTTCACAAAACTATTTTTTTAAGTCTCTAAAAATTTCCGTATAAATAAAATCAATTGCCAAACCTGTTTGTCCCTCAAAGAAAATTTATGTGCAGGCATAGCCGTGCCCTTTGAACCATTTTTAATTACCCAGAATAACTGCCCATCCGGTAAATCTTCCATTATTTTTTCACAAGTAAAATTTCTGGGAGGCGGTTCCATCCTTCTAGCAAGGCTCCCGTTACCGTTCCCCCGACTTCCATGGCACAGTTTGCATGCAGTTGGTTTGGCGTCTTTTAAAAAAAGTTTTCTGCCTTTGTCTATATTTTCTTTGTTTGGATTGAGCGGATTCGTTTTCTTGAGATATCTTCCCGGAGCTTTTTTAGTTTTTCTGTTTTGAGGACAAATCCCAGAAACCAGTTTTATATTTTTTTCTGAATCCCCACTAGAATAATCAGCTTCTATAAAAACAGGCTGCTCTTCTGCAAACAGGATCGAATAAAAAAAAATACTTAACGTTAAAACAAAAATTACGACAGGTTTTGGCATTAACGTTTTTTATAAGAGAGTTTTCTTAAATAGTGAACAATCTTCCAGATTTCACGATCTTTCAGATTTTCAAATGCAGGCATTCCTGTCCCGGGAGAACCATTGCGAATGATCCAAAACAATTGACCGTCTGAAATCGTTTCCATTGTTGAGCGACAGGTAAAGTTTCTGGGAGGAGGATTCAATCCTTGCGCCATAATTCCAAATCCGTTTCCCGTTACACCGTGACAAATTTTACAAGCCGTTGGCTGCGCTTCAATTTGAAACAGGGACTCGCCTGCGTAAATATTTTCTCGATTTTTTTCAATCGGATTAGGCTGAGTCAGAATATTATCCGGTGCCTGAACGGTCGTTCTAACTTGAGGACAAATCCCTTTACCCATAAAACCTTGTCCATGGTGACCTTGGAATGCGCGCGAGTTTTGCCTTCGCCCATGACCCATAGGTGAGCCTGCCCAGGCCTCAGCCAACATGCTAAAAATAAAAAATCCAAGGAACACAGAAATCCATAATACTGAGTTCTTCATGACAGAGTTTAGAATCTTATATTTCATTCCTGTTGTATTCCGTTTATTTTTAAAATTATTTTTTGTCTACAAAAGTCCGGATAAAGTGGATCACACTCCAGCCCTCTTCTTCATTGATTACCTTACCGATTCGGACAGGCATTTCTGTTCCGGGGCTGCCATTTCTTAGCACCCACATTATTTCCCCATCGGTCCGAGTTTTCTGCCATTTTTTATCAGTGAAATCTCTAGGCGGATGACCTGGTAGTTTTACCCCCTTACCATTTTCGCTATGGCAAGTTACACATAAGCCTTTACCAAAATAAATTTTTTTTCCCAGCACGACACGCTCAGGCGTAGCCGGAAAAGGATTGTCCATGTCTTGAAGTTCCTCCAAAAGCTCAGCAGGAACACGCGGCTCATAAATATCAACATGGAAAGCGCCTAGTTGGCTCCAAGGCAAGAGGATGAAAGTAATAAAGAAATAAAAAATTATTTTTCGCATTGGAATACACAAAAATCAGAAACCCAGGACTATTTTTTAGTTGCGGGTGTCGCATTTCTTACCAGCCTTAAAAAAGCGTCAACCCCTGAAATTTTATCTTGATAGGCCTGCCCACCTTCGTCTTTGTAAGATACCGTAATCGCCTTATTACGTTTTTCGTCGCTACTCCAGGTTCCCCATCCTGCGCCCTTGGGAAACATGCTATCAATAAAAATTTTATCACCATCTTTATCCGTATTTCGTTTTCTACGGTCGTATAAGCTTTCAGCTTCTTTTGCCGTGGGTATTCGCCAATCCTGATAACCACCAAATCTTTTATGGTTCATTTTCTGAGCGTATTCTCTTGCTGTATACCAATTGACCCATTTGGCTTCCATTTGCCAATAATCTTTTTCCATCCAGATCAAATTAGTTTTCCGATCCAAAATGGTTCCATTTGCAAACTTTGCATATCGCTTGTCTACGGACTCAGCAACCGATTTTCCTGTCTCTATGGAAAACACCGTGGAAGGAAAAACCGATACTAAAAACATTATTAAAATTACCGGGGTTAATTTTGATTGACGAAACATTTCCCACTCCATTAAGAAGGTATTTGGCCTTTTAATTTTTACTATGATTTCCTTCAATTCTACCTACTTGCCAAGGCTAAGTAAACGGGGAAATCAGGTTGAACCGATAGATCCAATTAGTTAAAATGACTGGGTAACTCTGAAAACCTATCCCATGAAATTTAATAATAAAATCAAATTTTTAAAAGCTTTATTCGTTCTTGGTTTGTTTGTTTTTATGTGCGCATCTACCGCAGATAGCAAACCCAAAGATAAAGATCGCTGGAATAAAAAATATGACACGGAGGAATACCTCTTTGGAGAAAAGCCTATTCCATTTTTGGTGGATAACATCCACATTCTCAAAAAAGGCAAAGCGCTCGATGTAGCAATGGGAGAAGGGAGAAACGGTGTCTACCTTGCTACGCAAGGGTTTGATGTAACAGGACTCGATATTTCAGAAAAAGGATTGGAAAAAGCACACGCACTGGCGGCAAAAAATAATGTCAAAATCAAAACACAGGTGGTGGATCTGGAAACTCTAGAGTTTAAACCTAACAGTTACGATCTTATCATTTGCACCTATTATATGAATCGGGGACTTTTTAAAAAATTTTACGATGCACTCAAACCAGAAGGTATGGTTTTAGTAGAAACCTATAATATTGACTACTTAAAATACCGAGAGTTCAATGCAAAATGGGCCCTCAATACAAACGAACTCCTCGATATTTTTAAAGGAATGCGAATTCACCGCTATCGGGATTACGATGATGCTAGAGAGGCCTATTCAAGCATCATTGCGCAAAAACCCTGATTCTTTGTGAATCCTCTTGAAAAATTTTTTGTTTCATTAGCGAACCTCTTCCCAGTCTGGGTACTCACTGGTGCCGGGTTAGCTTTATGGAAACCTGAAACCGCTACCTGGTTTCAGCCTGCCTGGATCCCATATTTTCTGGCAATCATCATGCTTTGCATGGGCTTGACCCTAAGCTTCGAAGATTTCGCTCGTATACTTAAAATTCCAAAATCAATTTTATTTGGTGTCGGACTGCAATACACTGTCATGCCCTTTTTAGGATATTTACTCGCGCGACTATTCCATTTGCCTATCGATTTTATTGTTGGACTGGTTCTCGTCGCCTGCTGTCCCGGAGGAACAGCTTCTAATGTAGTTTGTTTTATTGCAAAAACTAATGTCGCCCTTTCCGTAAGCTTGACCACTGTATCTACTCTGATGGCTGTAATTTTCACGCCACTTCTCACCACTCTATGGATCGAGTCTCTATCACTTGAACTTACAGGCTTATCTCTTAACGTCGACACATTAGGGTTATTGATAAAAACAATAAAGGTTGTAATTTTGCCTATTGTTGCAGGTGTTTTATTGAACCGATTTTTAAATCGGTTGGTAAAACAGGTCGAACCATTCACACCTTTTCTTGCAGTACTTTCGATTGTTTTCATTGTCGATTTCATTCTTGCTGCAAAAAAGGATGCAATTCTTGAAATCGGTTCATCTTTAATAGTAGCTGTCGTACTTCTGCACTTTTTTGGATTCTTGCTGGGCTATTTTTTATCACGCATGCTCAAATTCCCAGAACAAGATGCGCAAACCATTTCTATCGAGGTGGGAATGCAAAACTCGGGACTAGCCACTGAGTTGGCTAGAAGTAATTTCTCAAACTATTCACTTGCAACAGTTCCTGGAGCTATCTCTGCCCTCACCCATTGCATTTTTGGCAGCATTGCGGCTGGCTTATGCAGATGGCGATGTAGTGGTACTAATTGTATTACAGTTGTCAGTAGGAGCGAAGAAAACGATTTCTAGGCTGACAAAAGTCTTTCCAACCAATAAAGAGAATGTTATCTGGTTTTAATGTTTAGTTTGGCTGCTTTGATATCCGGCTGAACTTTATAAAGCTATAGGTTTACTTATAGGCTAGAAAATATCCCAGGTGAGGACTTCTTCTGCACGGATATCCCTTTTACAGGGTTTTCCTAAAACAGTATTTATTTCTGCGGGCGAAATTCCCGTACCCGGGCGTTTGAAAGAAATCATTTCTGAGGTTAATACGGTCCCTGCGGAAATATCTAACCTGGCAACAAGACTTCTACGAGCCGACCTTTTAACAGGAACCTCCGAAGGCTGAGTTTGTTTTTTATTTTCACCCAGTATTTTCACTACATGGACTAGATCGGACTTGAGTTGCTTTAACTCTTGCGGTTCCACGGATATGGATTGATCGACTCCTGGCAATTTCCGATCTATTGTAAAATGCTTTTCTATGAGAACCGCACCCAGTGAAGCTGCAACCACAGCGGATAAATTATCCATTGTATGGTCAGACAAACCCACCGGCACTTTGAATTTTGACCTCATTGTTTCCATGCACCGAAGGTTCATTTCTTCGTAATCAGAAGGATAGTTAGATACACAATGCAAAAGGATAAGCGAGCAATTGGGTCTTAAAATTTTAAGCGCCTGAAAGATTTCTTCTTCGTTCCCCATTCCCGTTGAAAGTATTACGGGAAGACCTGTTTCGGAAACTTTTTCAAGAAATGGAAGAAAGGTGAGATCCGGAGATGCAATTTTAATAGCGGGTACTCCCAGTTCCGTCAACATCTTCAATGATGACTCATCGAAGGGCGTCGAAAACAAAGGAATATTTAAAGTTTTAGCGTACGCAAAAAGTGTTTCATAATCCGATCGGGAAAGTTCGTACCTTTGGAAAAATTTATAGAAAGGGATTTCATGACCCGGGCTGTCGGGATCATCGGCAATCAATCTATTGGAAATCATTTCCTTTGCCACAAAGGTTTGCAACTTAACTGCATCAGCTCCATTTTTAACTGCCGATTCTATCATTTTTTTTGCAAGCTCAACATCTCCGTTGTGATTAAACCCTACTTCCGCGACTATAAACGGGAGTTTACCAGGACCTAGGAGTTTTCCACAAAATTCTATGTTTTGATTACTCATTCAGTAAATCCAACCTTATTAAAATCTTATAATGCTTTACGGGTACTTTTTAACTAAACCTTTGCAAAACTCCGTAACCAGAATGGTAACTCGGGATGAATTCCTTCCAAAACCTCTAATTGCTCGCGCGAAAAAGGTTTTAAAATAGCCAAAAGTATTATGAATGCTGACAAAAATACCAAACCACTAAAAAATATATTTTTCCATATAATTACTACTGCCAACTGTGCAGGAACTACTGCTAAAAATGAGAAAAGCAAACATTTACCCAATACAGGAAGAATAGGAGTCGTGTCCATTTGTTTTTGAATTATATAAAGTTGTCTGAGTACCATATAGATCATTGAAGTGCCTGTTGCGACCAATGCACCTATTTCCTCATACAGTGGGATTAAGATCAAATTTAAGCAAATATTCAGGAAACTGCCTTCAACGTTAGACCAAATAACCGTATCTCTACGCTCTAGTATAAACAAAGTAGATGTTACAAAGTCGGCCCCCAATATGGTGGCGATGCCTAAAAAAATAATATAGAAAGCCAAGGCTCCTCCTGCCTCCTTAAACTGTTCGCCATAAACAAATTGGATCAAAGATTCAGCATTAAAAAAAGCAAAAACAAAAATGGGAACTGTAAGAAAACTAGCAAATCCGACAATCTGGCACCAAACCTTACTCATTCCATCTACTGAGTTACGTGTGTAACTTTCAGAAAGTATAGAGAAAGCCATGGGCCCCACTCCCATCATCACAAAAACCAGCATTCCACCGAGCCCGGTTGCTAAATGGTAAAACCCAATTCGCTCTTGAGTAACTTGAAAATAGCTCATCAACATCACATCACTTTGCGTAATCAGACCGAAACTGAATATCGTTAGCATGTATGAAGCCCAAGCCAGAGAGGGCAATTCTTTTAAATCAGGGGTTTCGGTTTTCCCTTGCAGATTAGAGCCCATCAGTAACATATATATTAAAATATTTATAAAGGTAGAAATAACATAGGCATAAAGTACTCCTTTAATTCCCCAATCCTGAAGAATGAATCCGGCAAGAAAAACTAGATTTAGTAACGCGCAACTGGTTTCAGTTATAGAAACTACTCGGTATCGCAACTGCGTCATAAATAGGGTGCTTAATAAAGAATTGATACAAATGATCAGAAAGTAAAAAATAAGAACTAGGCGGTATTCCACTAATTCAGGGGTCCCCATAAAAGCCATATAATGCGGAAGACCCACATATAGAACAATACTAAATAATAAAGAAGTACCTAAACGGATTGCCAATAATCTTTGTATAAGATAGCGGGCTTGCTTTCCGCTTGGATCCAGAACATTCAATTCTGGAATTTTTTTGTTTATGAGTGTTTCTAATCCAAACTGGTTCAGTAAACGCACAAATGTGGGGACCACCAAGAGGGTTGCGTAAATTCCCAACTTTTCTTTTCCAAGATAACGAGCTAAAAGGACAGATACTCCAAATAAAAGGATCTGCACACATACCTTGCCAAGAACGTTCCAGGAAATATTGGATATGAATCGCTGAAAGGAAGACAAATGGAGTTGCTCCAGCCGGGGGCGAAAGCCTCAAAAATGGAAG
>CAZMXD010000080.1:0-8452 GCA_964570185.1 uncultured Nitrospina sp.
GGTACGGGTGGTGCCGGTGGTGCCGCAGGTTCCGGATCGGGAAATGGCGGTGCCGGTGGCGCGGGTGCGGCTGTCGCGGCTTCCATTGGCGGAAATATTGGTGGCACGCTTATCCTTGATGATGGTGAGGCGGGCAGTGCGGGCGCATCGGGAACAGGTTCGGCAGGGTCAGCGGGTGCGGGTGGTGCTGTAGCTCTAACGCTTAATGGTTCCGCAGCGCAAACCATTACAGGCGCCGTCACTGTGGGGGAGGACGGTGAAGGTACAATTGTCGCAAATAACACAGCTAGCGCGACGAATGACATTATTTTCTCGGAGACTGTCGGTACCAGCACAGTGGCTCTGGGTACATTGACCCAGACAGACGGTAATATTCAGTTTGCTAAAGAAGTTAACATTAAAACGATTACGGGTTCAGCCGGTGACAATATGGATTTTAACGCAAACGTCACCGCGGCGACGGCAATTACTTTCAACTCTGGGGCTGTAACAGCATCGGGTGATATCACATCATCTACACTTTTCAGATTTGCCGGGGCCGGTTCACTGACGCTTGACGGAACAACAGACCAAACCATTACGGGCGCGATTACTAATTCCGCTGGTGCCGACAATAATGGTGATATTAGAAACAGTAACACTAATGGAATCGTAACGTTTTTGAACACAATTGGCGCGGCCGCCACTAATCAAGGACAGGGTGACCTGACGTTGGATGCTAACACCAATACGATATTCGACGCTGCTTTGAACGTTGAAAACATCTCGCTGAGTGGGACCGCTCACTTTAAAGCGGGGGTAACGGCAGACGGCACTTTCACATCGGGGGCGAATAATAAGATTATAGTGCATCAAAGTTTTACTAACGGCCAAACAGTTATACAAGCCGCCGGAAACGTAACAGATGAGGCTACGACGATTGAAATCCGATCACCAAATTTGGAGGATGGAGACACCATAACAATAATTGACGGTGGTGGTGGTACCACAGACGCAACTTATACGGTGCTGGACACAGGGTTGTATGACTTCGTTGCGGCTGTTAATGATGCGAATGATACGGTTATCGTAACCGCAAATAAAAGATCAATGACGGAAATCCAAAATGACTTGGGAATTGCGGGCGGGGCCGCAAATGCGCTGGATCAAGCGAATGAATTTTTGGCGACTACTGATCCAACGTGGTCCAGAATGTTAAACGCCATCCTCATTAGCGGTGGTGACAGTGCCGTAAAAGTAGCAGAGCAGTTTCAAAATGATCCGGCTGCCATGACTTCAGTAGGTAGCGCGACGGTAACGGCGACGGGAAACCAGGTAATATCGGTTGCCTCATCACGCCTTGCGGCTCTGCGTACCGGCGATTCTTTTGCCTCCTCCCAGGCTTCAGGTTTCGCGGCGGGTGATGGTGAACTGGCAAATGCGGTTTGGATGAAGCCTTTTGCGAACTTGGGTGATCAAAACACGAGATACGGACTTGCTGGATTCAGAAGTAGAACCTATGGTATTGCCTTGGGTGGTGATATTAAGGTGGACCGATCTACTTACGGGTTAAGCTTTAGTTATGCCTATACAAATGTTGATAGTAAAGGAACTGGGAATGCCCAAACCGACATTGCCAGTTATCAGGGAACCGTGTATGCGGATTACACTGCCGGAAGGTGGTATTTCGAAGGTTTGATAGGTTTTGCGAGAAATGAAATTGTAACCAATAGAGACATTGAATTTGCTTCTACAAGTGCTGTAGCTAGTTACGGTTCAAACCAGTTCATGATTAATATTGGTGGTGGAATGCCAATAGAAATAGCCGAAAATCATTTTATTACCCCGAACGCATCCTTACAATACACTCTTGTTGAAAATGAGACTTACAGCGAAAGAGGTGCGGGTAACTTGAGTTTAAGGGTTGATCAGGATGAGGTACATGTCGCATTGGGTATTTTCGGTTTGCGCTATCACACCAATAAAACTGTTGGCATTGGTTTGCTTACACCGGAATTAAGAGGCGGCATCACTTATGATTTCGCGGGTGATGATGGTGTTTCAACCAACACTTTCAACGGTGGCGGGGCAGCTTTTGAGAATACGGGTGCTGATGTTGTTGAATTAGGTCTCCAGTTGGGCGCAGGGTTTTCCTTTAAGCCGAAACCCATAAAAATTCCTTTCACATCAAAATCTATTAAGGATTTTAGTATCTCAGCAAACTATGATTTATGGCGGAAGGAAGATTTTATGGGCCATAGTGCTAATTTCGCAATCCGCTATGAGTTCTAATTCTTAAGTAACTTTATATTTAAGCCCTAGTGCATGCGCACTGGGGCTTTTTTTGTTTGTAATTGCGCCCTATGCTTATTATCTTGGTCTAATTATGGAAAACGAGCAAAATATAAAAGATAAAAAAACCCCTTGCGCCAACTCTCAAAAATTAATTCTTAAGCAGGGTTGTAAAAATTATTTGAGGGCATGTTTTATTATAACCGTGCTTGCATCATTTATATTTTCAGGTTGTGCAGGGCAAAGGTTTAGGACTAACCTGGCAAATGACATAGCAAAGGCATCTAACCTTGAACCTATTTTCATACTTACCTCAACCTTTCAGTTAAAGGGGTATTTTCGTTTTCACAATACTAAAGCCCCGCTTACCGTATACATTGAAGGTGACGGGCAGGCTTATCTTCATCGAAATATGCCATCGGCCAACCCTACTCCCAAAAATCCGCTAGCTCTTCGTCTTGCCGCTATAGACCTTGGGGAAAATGTTCTATACCTAGCAAGGCCATGTCAATATGTGAATTTCCAGTTAGCAAGCCTCTGTAAGGTTTCTTATTGGACTCAAAAACGGTTTTCAAACGAGGTCATCATTTCGGTTAACCAAGCTATTGACAAAATGGTTTTAAAAGCGGGGGTAAATCGTATCCATTTGGTTGGTTATTCCGGCGGTGGGGCAGTGGCTGCGCTGGTTGCCTCTCAAAGGAAAGATGTGGTTAGTTTGAGAACCTTGGCGGGTTATATGGACCATATTTCGCTAAACAGGGAAGCAGGAGTTATGCCTTTAAATGGCTCTTTGGATCCCATTAAAGTGGCCTCTAACTTGAAATGGATTCCTCAAATACATTACTCGGGAAAGAAGGATAAGGTAATCCCAAAATGGGTAGCGAAAAATTTTATAAGAGCGGTTGGTAATAAAAACTGTGCTTTTATTCGGTTGGCCAACGCAACGCATGCGAAAGGATGGGAGCAGGTATGGAAAAATGTGTGGACAAAAATACCTGCCTGCCGGTAATTCCCGTAAATAATAAAAATTATTTGTTTAATTCAAAGCTAATTAAAGCTTCGCCGTTGCAAATAAATTTCTACGGTATTTTTAAAATTGCTGGCAACGGCGATATCACTCATGCCGCTATGGTTGTAATCTCCGCTGGTAATCGCTAACACCGTCCCTCCATCCACTACATAATCTCGAGTGGGATAATAAAAACTTCCGTTAGAGTTGCGCACCACCAGTGAAAAACTACTGGAACGGGAATTAGCAACCGCGACATCTTTAAGTTTATCCTGATTGAAATGACCTGCTGTCAGGGCAAAAGGCCCTCCGCCTCCCGAAAATGAAATAGGTTTTGAAAAACTACCGTCCCCTTTGGAGAAGAGCATGTATAAATTATCCCCTTTTCCTGAGGCGAAAACCAGATCGGATTTTCCATCCGCATTCATATCCTCGAGAATAACCGCGAGGGGAACAAGATTTTTGGCATAGGTTATCGGCTTTTGAAATGTGGCGTCATCGTTTCCAAGAAAAACTCGAATCGAACTCGTATTAGAGCTACTGGTGGCCAAGGCTATATCCGCTTTACCATCGCCATTAAAATCTTCAGTGACGCCCGAAAACGATCGCGATCCGGTGAGATAGGTTTCTCCTTTTTTAAAATAGCCGTCTCCGCTACCTATATAAATTTCCATTTGGTCGAAGGTCAATGTCACGGCGGCATCCAGTTTTTCATCATTATTAAAATCTGCCAAGATTACATTTAAAGGAACTTTTCCGGTTTTAATAGGCACGAACCTTCTAAAACTACCATCTCCATTACCCAGTAATATGACAACCATTTCTTCACCGCGTGCGTTGGTAACCAGATCGGGTATACCGTCGCGATTGATATCTCCTGTTGTTACCATGGTGGGTTCAGATCCAACCCGAATGTGTCGGGGGTTGTGAAAAGTTCCGTCACCTTTTCCATAGAGAAGGCTGAGGCTATTGTCTTTGGCGTTGACTGAAACTAAATCAGGTTCTCCATCCAAATTGATATCGTGGGTTAGGATATAAGACGGGCCTTTTCCAACTTTTATGACATCGAATTTGTAAAGCATATCCGGAGGTGGCGAAGGAAGATCGCATCCGACAATTCCTAAAACGGCAGATAACCAAACTAGAATCTTATTATGATGTTTCATATGCCTGGTGGTTTATAACCGTTTTGCGGGTTTTTTTTGAGAATCTTTGAAAATATTACCTCTTTTCGATGAAATATGATAATTTAGTCACCAAATAATATCGAGAGTCCAATCCCTTGCTCCAACTTTTGAGTTGGGGCTAATGGGGCTTGTTGGAAGTTAAAGGTTGTTTTTTCAACGTCCCCTTTTTAAAACCCATGAGGAGGTACCTATTGCGTTCTTACCAAAGTGTTCTGATCTTAAAACCTGATCTTGAAGAGTCCCGTGTTGATGAAGCTCTCGGAAAAATAGGGGAGTACATTAAAAGTAACGGCGGGGCCTGTCTCAAAACCGAAAAGTGGGGAAAGAAGCGTCTTGCCTACCGAATCAAAAAAAACCGTTTCGGTATTTATTTGAATATCTATCATACCCTCGAGCCTTCTGGAATTATTGAACTTGAGAAGAAATATAAACTTTTCGACCTCATTATTAAGTATATGGTCGTTTACTTGACTGATGAGGAATTAGAAAGGGCGTTGGATCGAGAAGATAACGAGGAAGACGAAAAGGCTCCCGCCCTTGAAGCTAAAGATGATGATAAAGATTAAGATTAAGAGATTTTTTAAAAACAAATTAAATGAAAAACGGATAATTTGATATGGCCTCTTTTAATAAAGTACTTTTGATGGGTAACCTAACGCGTGATCCCGAGCTTCGATATACCTCGGGAGGAGCGGCGGTGGCGAGCTTTGGTCTTGCTGTAAATAGAAAGTTTAAGCAGGGAGAAGAATGGAAGGAAGATGTCTGTTTTGTAGATATAACTGTATGGGCAAAACAAGGCGAAAATTGCGCCCAATATTTGCATAAAGGTAGCCTGGCATTTATTGAAGGGCGTTTGAACTACCAGACTTGGGAAGCGGAGGGAGGCCAAAAACGCACCAAACTGGAAGTGGTCGCTAACAACGTGCAATTTTTGACTAAACAAGGGGCGAAGGTAGATATGGGCGGCTCGGATGCCCCGCCTGCTGTAGAGGATGATATTCCATTTTAATTTAACTTAATAGATAGAAGGTAACTATGGCTGAGACAAAAAAACGTTCTCTTTTTTCACAAAAAATTTGTCGTTTTTGTAACGATGACGATAGTAAGGTTTTTATAGATTTTGCTGATGTAAAGGCCTTAAAACCTTTGATTTCAGAAAGAGGTAAAATTGTTCCTTCGAGAATTTCGGGGAATTGCGCTAAGTGCCAACGCTTATTAACTCGGGCGATTAAAAGAGCACGCAATATTGCCTTATTACCGTTTTCTGTTCAACACTGACCTTGGCTTCTGAACCAAATTCGCAAAACTTGCTGCTACCTGTTCTTGTGTTTTTTGCGTTTTTATTTGCTTTAATAGTTTTTCCGCCCTTAGGGACTTTGGTGGTTTTGTTATCACCGTTTCCTCTGGTTTTCATATTTTTACGGCGCGGTAAACAAGTTGCGCTGGTTTTGATGAGCTTGATTTTTTGTGTCCTTTGGTTTCTGGTGGGTCAGAATCAGGCGCTATTATTCATGGCGGAATACGCCGTAATGGCATTAGTGCTGGGCGAAATGATTCAGGCGAGGTACCCCGGAGATTGGTGTATAGGGGCTTCCTCATTGGTTTCAGCAGTGGTTTCTATCATATTACTGGTAGCCTTGCTGGGGAATCAGGAAACAACAGTCCAAGATTTTTTTGAAAAGCAAATAAGAGCTCATTTTGTTCAATCGATTGAGACTTTTGAATCGATCGAGGAAAACAAAGCAGAGATTGCTGAAATCAAGGCGTTTGTCGATAAAACTGTTGGTGGGTTCGCATCTGCGTATCCCGCATTTGTTTTTGTTGGCTCTCTTATAAGTGCGATTGCAAACTATAGTTTGTTAAGAATAGTTTGGGATCGGCTATATGGCCCGGGATTGCTTCCAGAGGGTACTTTTTCGGAATGGGTATGTCCGGAAAACTTTATATGGGTTTTTATTGCGGCCAGCGTAGCCTGGTTTCTGGGTCAGGGAATCATAGCAGATGTAGGCCTGAATTTATTTATAGTGATAATAGTGATTTATTTTGCTCAGGGAATGAGCATTGTGGTCCATTTTTTAAAGGCAAGGAAAGTGCCCGTTTTTCTTTGGCTTTTTCTTTTTATAATAATATTTGCGCAACCTATTTTTATTGGTTTGATAGCGGGAATGGGGCTATTCGATATCTGGGCAGATTTCCGAAAAATTAGAAACCCACTGCCAAGTGAAGAAGTTTAGTCGTGACAAGAAAGGAAAATTTTTATGAAGCTGTTGTTAAAAGAGGATGTAGACGGTCTGGGATTTTGTGGGGATGAAGTAGAAGTTAAGGACGGATATGGTAGAAACTTCCTGATTCCCAAAGGTAAGGCTCTACTTGCAACCCCTAATAATCTCAAGGCTTTCAATCATCAAAAAAGAATTGTTCAGTCTAAAGTTAAAAAGGTTATTGGAATTACCCAGGGTGTTGCGGATGCGATTAGCAAAGCACCCATTAAGATAAAAAAGAAAATAGGAGACGGTGGTAAAATGTTTGGTTCAGTGACAGCCCAAGAGATTTCTGATTTACTGAAAACAAAAGGAGTCGATCTGGACCGTCGAAAAATTCAGATTCAAGAACCGATCAAAAAAGCGGGAGAATACGCCATCCCTGTAAGACTTCACCCTGAAGTAACAGCTGAAATCAAGCTTACTGTTGAAGGTGAAAAAGTTGATGAAACATCTGAAGTACAACCGAAAGCAGAAGTATCAGAAAAACCCGAAAATGAAAAGCAAAAATAATCTCTAGCCTATTTGATTGAGTATAAATAATCATGGCGGATGCCCTGACCGAAATTTCTCTAAACAAACTTCCTCCTTACAATAAGGAAGCGGAACAGAGCGTTTTGGGTTCTTGCTTTCATTCTAGCGATGCTATCGCTAAGGCACTTGAGGTTCTCAGCGAAGAGGATTTTTATAAAGCCGCAAACAAAAAAATCTTCATTACAATGCGAGAACAGTTTGAAGCCAACGAACCCATTGATGTTCTTGCTATAGCGGATTTATTGCGCAAAAAGGATGAGTTGGAAAATGTGGGTGGGCTTGAGTATCTAAGCCTTCTCGAAGATTATGTCCCTACTGCTACAGCTGTCAGCCACCACGCAAAAATACTTAGGGAAAAAAAGATTCTTCGTGATCTTATACAAACCGCTACAGATATTGTTTCCAGTAGCTATAGTGATAAGGATGATGTGGATACGCTTTTAGACAAAGCGGAACAATCCATATTTGAAATTTCTGAGAAAAGAACTAAGGCCAGCTTTTTCAAGATTCCTGATGTAATCAGGGAGAACGTTTCTAATTTGGAAAAGCTTTCCATGAAACCGGGCATGGTAACTGGTATTTCTTCCGGGTTTACCGGCTTGGATGGTTTAACTGCGGGTTTCCAACCCTCGGATTTAATTATTATTGCCGCAAGACCCAGTATGGGTAAAACCAGTTTCGCTTTGGATATCGCTCGATTTGTTTCTTTGCACGAAGGTATTCCTACCGCAATTTTTAGTTTGGAGATGTCAAGACAACAATTAGGGGTTCGCTTGCTATGTTCGCAAGCGCGTATTGATTCAAAGAAAGTAAGGACGGGATACTTGGCAACAAGCGACTGGCCAAAAGTTCATGAAGCGGGGGCCAGGCTTTCTGAGGCAAAAATGTTTATTGATGACAGTGCCGCTCTTTCTGTTCTGGATGTTAGAGCAAGGGCACGCCGCTTGGCTGCGGAGGAACCCCTTGGTTTGATTATTATTGATTATTTGCAGTTGATGCAAGGGCGCGGAAACCCTGAAAGCAGACAGCTGGAGGTTTCAGATATTTCTCGCGGACTAAAAGCTTTAGCTAAAGAACTTAATGTGCCTATCATTGCGCTCTCTCAATTGAGTCGTGCCGTTGAAAGCAGAACGGATAAGCGTCCCATTCTTTCGGACCTGAGGGAGTCTGGTTCTATAGAGCAAGATGCT
>CAZMXD010000081.1:0-8302 GCA_964570185.1 uncultured Nitrospina sp.
AACATGACCCAATACACACTTTCCATTTGGGCTTTCATATATGCCTTCTCCATCAGGGCCTCTGTGCGCAATAGCTTTTATTGCCCGCCGAACTCCTTCCTTCATCCTTAAGGCGGAAGGGCCAAAAACACCAACAACCCCACACATAAATTAATCCCCTCCCTGATCTTGTTCCTTGCGAACCCCAATATGCAATAACAACCTTTGGTTTTCTGTATGATGCATCATTAGCACTCTAAAAAGAATCAGGAAGAAAATTAGTTGAAAACTAAATAAATACGCAATTCCGGCAATAAAAAAGGTATGTGGTGATTGCATGAATGACTGGTTAAGTGCCCACCAAAATGAATGAGCTAAAGTTCCTTTCCACTGGAACTTTTCGTAAGCTACAATCAGAATAACGATGCTCTCATATATAGCAATTCCTAATGTAGCCCATGCAATCATTCTAAAAACTCTTGTGGGTCTTAGCATTAATCCATATAGAAGGTGTTGCTTAGCTGAAGAAACTATTTTAAGAGAATTCTTACGACGAGCTTTCTTTTTTCTATTCCATTTTAACCTCCCAGGAATTTCTACCAGTCGTGCGCCTCTAAGAAATAGTTTCCATAACATTTCCAAATGTAACTCTTTGTTATCTTGAAAAAATGGTGTGGTGCGAAGCAGGCTGCCGCGATAACCGCGAACTACGCAGGTGACAGTACTTAAATTACAGGGAAAGGAACCTGACAAAACCCAATTAGCGAAACGAGAAATTACTAACCTAGATATTGGCACTCCTTTGACTGTTCCACCTTGCATATAAGCACTTACCACTACCACATCAGGTGTTGGGTCCTGATCGAACGAATTTAAAATTTCTCCAATATGGTTTACATCATACGAAAGATCGGCATCCAAACAGATTACATATTCGCCCTTTGAAATGACAACGCCATGTTTGATCGCGGCACCACGCCCACGATTTTTTTCAAAGCCATATCCCGCAATAACCTGTGGATGGTTTTTAGAAAATTGCTCTATTAGCGAAGGTGTATCATCCGTACTACCATCATTGATAGGTAGAATTTCATAATCTATCTCTGGATAATTATTACGAAGATAATCAGAGACCGCATTAAGAGTCGATTTAATATTCTCAGCCTCATTAAAGCAAGGGATTATTAAAGATAAAGTCGGAGCGGTGATATTCATATTGCACCTAATCTTTTAAAGAATTGTTTTTTAATAAACATTATGTGACTCTCACTTTCCAAAATAAAAACCAGGGAGGCTGTCCCCCATCGCGTTGCGGCGTGAGTTTTATAACATTTGCTCCAGGGTTCAAGTCTAGCTCCAGTTGAATCGTTGGCAAAACAGGAACAACCTTTTCCAATTTCGGGATATTAAACGTTTTGCTTCTCTCTGAAAACAGATCGCTGTCAATTCTAATTCGACTATCGGGTGCATTGGCATTTAAGAATAGAGATAAATTTATTTTTTTTCGATTTTTTGACCACACTACAATGGTACCAACAGCACCTTTTAAGTAACGGTAAGGACGTGCACCAGGAGCAGACTTAAAGGGGAAAAATGTCATCGTATGCCAGGAGTCGCCAATAAGCTGGGTTAAAGGTTGCTCTTGAGAGTCATATATCTTGAGCCTGGCTGTATCCAATAAAGGTTTGGAGAAAGCACCAGAACGCAAATCTTCAATAATATCGATATCACTTTCAGGGCGAATCACCAATATTGCTTCATCCAACCATTTCTTTTTCCAAGCACGTGTATTAGTGCCTGGAAATTTCCAGTCAAAATACGATGCCATAGTGTTGCCTCTTGCATGCAAAGAATGCAAGTTTCTAAGCAAAACAGACCCTCCAGCGAAGTCGACGCCATCGCCTGGACCAAAATAATACGCAACACGGTTTGCAGCAACTCCTTTAGCATGATTTTGCATTGCTGCGATTTTTTTTATTCCTTCCAAAGCCTCCGCATTGCGGAATTCGGTAGCAAAAAAATGGTCTGTACTGAGGACTTCCTTTACAGCCAGGGCTCTCATTCCAACTTCGGGTATGATTAAAAATAAAACGACCGCGATAGGTGTCAATACTTGTTTAGGAGATTTTTCAGCGATGGAAGAAAAAGCAAATCCAGCCATAGCTAATAAATATAGATGACCTATTTCTTCGAATCTAACAATCTGATAAGAGCCATTTTCATGAAAGTGATAATAGATTATTCCTGCTATAGGAATTATAAACAACGAAGCAAGAAAAGGCTTCACAGTTGGCAAGGCCGAGATAAAAATTTTACCTGCATACCTTAAAAGAAAGACAAAGGATATTAAACCTAAAATAGCTTTTTTTTGTAGGATTTCAATATTAGGATACCATACTAAAAAATCACTAATACCTGAATAACTGGCAATGATATGTAAAAAATGGTACCCCTTATTGCCATATTCATCTGCATGACGCAACCCAGCAAACACATTCGGGATATTTATTAATAACAAAAAGTTTACCACGGCTATTCCGAATAATGTGGCCGTTACGCAAAGAATAAAGTAGCGTTTAAACCCCTCCCAACTCTGGCAACCTATTGCCATAAAACCCATAAACGCCATTAGCATAAAAAAACCGTGCGGATATATAGCTAATAGGGCAGCATGCATTAAACCCAGAGGTAAAAAATATCCGTACTTTTGGATATCCGTCTGCCATAACGGCTCTTTCGTGTACACCCAATATAAAAGAAGAGTGACATTGATCATCGAAATCGCCAGCAAATAAGGTATAGATTGACAGGTCGCAGCAAAAATAATCAAATTAGATAAAAACAGTGGCACAAAAGCCCACCACCGAATGGCTTCCCTTTTTAATAAAACAAACAATAAAGCAAGAGTGCTCCAACAACCCATAGAAATATAAAAAGCTACTGCGGCCGTATAAGTTTCTTCATTCGAGCCTGGAAGAATCGACATGAAAGGAGTGGCGATAAACTGATTCGCAAGTGGCTGGTAATTATCAGGATAAAATAAAGACTTCACATCCACAAATTGTTTTGCCTCCCAATGACGTTGAGAAGGCATCAACTCATAAGGTGCCGCCTTTTCCCACATAGGATTTTTGACAAACCATTCACTAAAAACCAAGTAAGTGCTATGATCCCCTCCGCCTCGAGAATAATATCCAGAAGTTCCCTCAATCACAAAGGGCACAAAATAATTTACGGTGCTTAAAGAACATAATAAAATGATGGGTGAAAGAACCTGTTTGGCTCTTTGTTTTGTAAAACGAAAGACATAACTATTGACTCGCAATAGGACAATAAGTTTTACAACCACCAGCAAAACGACCACTGACAAGCCTGTCCATCCCGGGAATCCAAGTAAAACAGCCCAAAGGCAAACCAAATTTAACAAGGAGGCACCTAGCACTGTGAAAACTACCCAGTTCACCCACATAGTTTTTACAAGCAACCTATAATTTACAGACCAGCCTGTAAGCGCACTGAAACAAAAAATTAAAATAGTTTTAAAAATTAGCAGGACTAGGGAGGGCTCAAACATAGACTCTTCTTAAAGCAATGACCAAATCGATTAAATTTTTTATTTTGTAAAGCACAGAATTGACTTTTGAAAATGAAGGATCCGCGCAAAAATATCCATTAAGCGGCTTTCATTATTACACAAAAAAAAAGTTAAAATAAAAATGGCAAGCAGATAGGGCACTGAAATATGAGTCTTATACCCTTATCGGAAAAAACTGTTCCTTTTATTAGCTTGAATTCAGGTTTGACAAACATAAAACCTATAGTTTGAAAGGTAATTCTCAGCTCGAAGATTCTTTAACCCACTTTGTTATATTTACATTTGTGAATACAACCCAGGAAGTTTCCCTTCTCTTAATAAGCCCCCATTCCTTTTCTTGGCTTAAACCTTCGGGTGTTACATAAATGGTATTGATGCCTGATGAAACCAAAATTGCCATTGAAAAGGTACGTATTTCTTTTTCTTTCCCGAATTTTAGCTGTTTGAGGAGGGACCCATCCGACATGCCAAACCTCAATCCTAAATTATTTGCCAATGGGTAAGCCGTGAATTCTAGTTTTAACTTTTGAGGGTTTGTGGCCCAAATTACCATGCCGCCTTTTCTGCCTTTTAGATGACGTCCCCAGCCACCACCTCTCAAAGGAAAAGGGGGATCCCAAGAGTCACCCAAAAAAGTAAAACCAGACGATACAGAAGTATCATAGACCTTTTTGTCTCCAAATTTCCAGGTAGGCAGTGAAAAGAAGTTCGCAGAATCGGTAATTATTTCCTTTCTCCATGACTCGGGAAAAGCAAATATAGCATTTTTCAAATAGATATCTTTTAGAATATCCAGTTCTACATCTTTCCACCAAGGATGCGTTTTTATATAGTTGTAATAGTCGTAATCGTAAGCTTCAAAATAACGAACATGCCGAAATAATACTTCGCTCCCAGCAAATGAAACTGGACCCGAACCAAACCAATAGAGATTTCGCCCTTTGTTCTGGGACACCTGACTTTGAATGTCTCTAATGGACGCAGCCATCTCAATATCATCACTGTCAAACATCGTTGAATGCTCATGAGGCACCCAAAGTAAAACCCGCGACCAAACTGTACCCGTAAGAATTAAACTGCTAACCAAACATAAAGCAATACAAACCTGAAATACTTTTTTAAAGTTTCCATTTTTATAATTTAAAATGAAATACAAAAATCCCATACCAGCAGCTGCAGAAAAATATATACTAGCCATCTCTGCAAAGCGAATTCCAGCATATTGAGTTTGACTCCCACTCAAACGGTCCCATGCAAAAAAACTCAACATTAAGATTTGGCCGCTTAAGATAAGTCTTAAAACCCTATTGGAATAAAATATTAAAATCAGCAAACCAGCTAATAGCATTAGAGATACGGGTATTCCAAACAGAAACACCCAAACTTTGACTACGCGGAAAGCATGTGGAAATAACATGTCAAAATCAATGCTACCAGGAACAGTCAATAAGGCAGCCCACCCTTGCAACCCAAAATCCATACCTCGAAAGTTATTTGTTGCCAACATCCCAAGGATTGCATTGCGCTCCAAATAAACAAGACCTGTCACAAAAATTGCTATAGCTAACAAGGAAAATGATAAAGAAAGAATATAAGGAGCACTAATTTTCCAACCCTTATTCAACATCTGTCCTATAGCATAAAGAAGATATATGCAAACTGGGATGGCAGTGCCAACCAAGAAATAAGGTAGGTACGCATACAACATACTGGCAATGATTAAGGCAATGGCAAAAATCGGTGGTCGCCCATGTTGTAATCCAATTATAGCCAATAACACGACAGGAGCCGCCAACCCCATTACGAAAAATGCGGGTGTTGAATGAGAAACCGCCATCCATAATAAAACATTAGACAGCGCAACAGTGATCGTGGACGCGACAAAATAACAATCTCCCTTACCAAACAAATAGCCTAACAGGGCAGAAATACCGCCAATACATAGTAAAAATGAAATAAATAAGCTGATGGTATAGGCCTCTTCTAACGTAGTTAAGGAAATGGCCATATATGGAATCGATGTCAAAGTCCCTGCAAATAAGCCAGAACCTTTTTGCAGAGATTTTATATAGGTAAGGATATTCCAATTAGGAAGAGGAGGTAATAGTTCGACGCGCTCTGGCAAATTAGCATGGAGTCCATTGTTTAAAAAAAATTCGGCCATACGCAAATAAATGGATAAATCTCCTCCGCTCACCGAATAATATCCAGAGGTTAATCTGTAAATGAAAGGAAAATAAAATATAACGATGGCTAAGACAAAAATACTAAGAAGGGCTTTAATTGATTGGCTGTTAGGCCAAGCAGCCCAACCTTCGGGCAAGGTTGATATTTTATAAAATTGCCAAGTAAAAATGTATTGCAACCCTCGATATAACAAAAGAAACGGGAAAACATAAAGAACTAAATTCCCGGGACAGTCGAGGCGAACAAATAGAATGCCGCAAAGGACCAGAGTAGCATGGCCTATAGCCAACCACAAAAAAGCATCAATCAGCTTTGAATGACTAACAAACCCTTTAGGATATAAACACCAACCCATAAGCAAGGTCAATCCTACCGACCAACAAGTATTTATCAAAAGAAGGATAAAATTCATTAAGAGTACTAGATACCTTTAAATCAAAAGTTCGTTTAATTCAGCCAATCTCATTATTACCTTGTAAATATTTTTGAGCAATCCACTTCAAACCCTCTCTAACAAGGCGGGATGATTTATTTTACATTCAATAAGTTGATGGCCTTTTTCATAGGCAAGCGTTTCGTTGCGTCTAATGGCATTAGTAATATTTAAAAAGCTTTATTTACGGGAATAACTTAAAGTTTTCTTTTGAAAATTTTAAGTTTTCTGGTTAATCGATTTTGTGCGCCTATGCACAAAAATTGTTCTTTTAAATAAAAGTTTGCCGCTCTATCGCTACTTGTTTTCACAAGCAAAAATTGATGCCCTTCGGCTAACAAACTCTCATTAATTTCTTTTATAAGTTGAGAGCCGATACCTTTTGACCTGTGATTTTCTGAAATACACATCACAAAAATTTCTGGATATCGCGAAAAATCTAAGTGCTCATAAAGTTTTACTTTTCCAAAAACTGACCCTAAAAGATCAATTATTAATTGAGGTTTTAAAAAAATAAATTTGAAAATACTCATTAATAAAAAGAACTTTTTTTCTGAAATTTTTTTAATGAGTATTTCGTGGTTATAGGCGACAAAACAAAATCCAAGTAATTTTTTTGATTTAAAAACCCCTAACAAAAGACCATACTTGCGGTTCGCCATTAAACTTACTAAATATTTATAATAGGATAGAACTAAATTAGGGATGATATCATTAGGAAGTGATGCTTGATGCAATTCTAATAATTGAAAAGCAAGTTTTTCGGTATAACGAGAAATGACTCTTATTTGCTGCATTAAAAACCTAGCTCATAAGTGGAAGTACTAATTTTGCTTATCTTTTCCAAGGTAAGGAATTGATGAAGGTAGGACATCTTATAGGTCTTGAAAACTAGAATCGATTGACGTTGCGGACTTTATAAATTGGATGTTTTCCCTTGATCTATTTTTGCATATTGCCGAAAAGGTTACAGAGCTTATTGGTTTAGAAACATCTTGGTAAATCATTGTAACATATTGTATTATAGCATATTATTTAATTTTTATTTGGAAAAGAGAGAAAGTAAAATCCATTTTTTAAATGCTAGAGGCCTCATAAGGATATTTGTTATCCACAAATAAATCGTATGCGTTTTCCTAAATTGAAAGGGATATTGGATACTCCAATTCTATATTTGGCTTATAGAACCATAGTCGGAGGCCAAAGAGCTACTTCAATTTATGTGGATGAATATGTCCGGCCTAAAATCCAGGATAAAGTTCTTGATATTGGTTGTGGTCCTGGTGAAACCGTTGAACATTTTTCAGATGTTGAATACATAGGTTTTGATAACAACCCCGCTTATATTGAATTAGCAAAAAAGAGATTTGGTGATCAAGGACATTTTTTCTGCAGCAGGATAGATCAAGTAAACTTAGAAAAGTTCGACGCCTTTGACTTGGTATTGTTAGTCGGTGTGTTACATCATTTGGATGATCAAGAATGTATTAAAGCGCTAGAGCTTGCATATTCTGCCTTGAAAAAGGGAGGCAGACTGATTAGCTTGGATGGATGTTTTGTGGACGAACAATCAAAAGTGGCTAAGCTCATTATTTCTAAAGATAGAGGATTGTTCATGCGCAAAAAGCGCGAATATCAGCAGCTAGCGGGAAAAGTGTTTTCGGGAGTTGATGTAAGCCTACGTCATGATTTGCTAAAAATTCCCTATACTCATTTGATCATGGAATGCACAAAATAACTTGCGAGTTTTTATATCATTGAATTTACAGAGGTAGTTTAATTCTCCTTAATATTTGCGATGCGGCGAAAAACATATGGAAAACTCTCAAAGAGACCATCAAGTTCCTGAAATTTCGGTGGTGATTCCTGTTCATAATGAAGAGGAAAATATTCCTGAACTTTGCTCTCAATTAACAGAAGTTCTTGAAAATTTACGTGGTCGCGAAGAGTTTATCGGAAATAGGTTTGAAATAATAATAGTAGATGATGGAAGCAACGATAATTCTTGGCATTTAATTCAAAAGATTCATGCCAAAGATAACAGAATAAAAGGGCTAAGGTTTTCAAGAAACTTCGGTCATCATTTTGCTATTACCGCAGGCTTGGAT
>CAZMXD010000082.1:0-8135 GCA_964570185.1 uncultured Nitrospina sp.
TTCTTTTTCGTTTTTGGATATTTAATTCCAATCCATATGATGGCTGTCATTAGAATGAAAAATGTCCAAACAATGGTTGTCACGTGAAACCCTGATTCTGCCAAAGATGGCGCAAATTTTTCGGGCGTTACATCCTTGAACACTTTATAAATATGCCAATTCATTCTAGATAGTTCACGGATAGTTCCCATCCAACTCATCAACCAGATATCAGAGAATCCCAAAAATATAAGAACATAAGGTCCTATTGGATTTATCTTTCCGTAAGCGACCTTACCTGTTTTAGTAGCAATTGTGTAAAAGATATAGTTTATGAATGTCACTGTCACAAGGCAGAATGCGGCGGTATTTTTAGATACCATCAGTGCTAAAAAAGCCAGGTTATCAGGTAGAACCATGTCTGGGTTCATCCCTGGTTCTGGTAGCATGGTTGCGAAGAATCTTCGTGGTGTAAACCAAATGGTCGCTGCTATAACTATTAAGACAAACCCAAACTTCATAGCCGGGAAAAATCGCTCGGCATTTTCTATTCTCTTCATACTAACCCACATATAAATGTTGCTGGCACTAAACATAGTTCCAACTAAAAGACCTTGGACTAGCATGAACATGGATTCCCTATCCGACATGATGTACATGCCGATAGTGGCATCGTATTGATAGATTTCTCGGACAAATATGTAACCCATGGCAGGTAGCGGAATCATTATTGCAACGCCTATAATATTTCCGATGTAACCCACCCAGTCATAGTATTCTCGCTCTTCTTTTTTGTCTGACCAAAGATACATATATGCTCCAATGATACAAACCATATAACCACCAAAAGTACCATTGCCTACAAGTCGGTGATAATTAAGCGGCATCCATCCCGCATTGGCGATTTTTGCCCACTCACTGATATTTACTATTTCGTCAAGTGGTTTTGGGGGTGTCTGCATAAAAGTTGCAGGCCCATCTAAGGCTACTAAAAGCGATAAACCAAGAACATTTAAAATAACGCCAGTTACAATATGCCGGCCTTTTTTATTGGCTTTATTGAGTGGATCCCAAGAATAGACATAGATGTACATCACGATAGTTTCGAGTATGAACAGGGTAGGGTAGCCAACCATAAATAGCATTGGAAAGGATGAGATAAGATAAGTGATGAAATCCTTATATGCTACCAACATAACAAGAAGAAAAAGTCCACCGGAAAGAGCCGTGAAACTATAGCAGATACCTATTACTTTAGTGATTTCATGTGACAAGCGTTCAAACTTGTAGTCCGCATTGGCAAACATTATTCCATTAGAGAGCAAGCCACCTACCGCGCCGTTAAGGATAGCAAGGATGATGCCCGATGTTTCATAATGCTCAACTGGTGTTAACGGTATTGCTAGGATAGTACCAGTGAGAGCACCAACAAAGGCAGAGCCTCTGAGACCCATTAAGCGATGAAAATAGTTAAGAAAACTGACAAAGAGCGCGCCAAAGGCACAGGCCCACAAACCATAAAGGACACCATGATGGATTCCTATTATTATTTCCCCTGTTATTCCAATAACTACCCCTATAAGTACTCCGAGAAATACGTTTGATAATATAATTGCTTTTCGCACTCCTTGAGTTCGCCGCGCTCCCATGACCTCCATAATGACGACAAACATGGGACACCCTAATATGAAGGATGCGAATAAAATGTGGAGTTGAGCTGCAACCCAGGTAAACTTACGGTTGCTAAGTCCCATAAAAGAAAATTCTTCGAACTCATGTTCTGCTGCTGGGCCAATATCGGTCAGGTAAGATAGGTCCTCTTCCTCTTCACCGTCCCCTTCCTCATCACCTTCTTCATCTTCATCTTCGTCTTCGTCTTCGTCTTCGTCTTCGTCTTCATCATCCTCTTCTGCAAAAGCAAGGGTCTGAAAACTTAGATTTGATAAAATAGGGTTATAAGAAGCTGGTAGAAAAGGGGACACATGTCCTAAGAGATAAACAATCAGTAGGCATAATATCAATTTTAGAAACGGTATTTTTGAAGAATGCTGATTCATTATCTACCCTGATAAAATTTTTAAAATTCTATGCTTAGATCACGAAAAAACCTTTTTCTCCAAGCCTTTTAGACAGGTAAGACTTTGCAGAATGTAGAGAAATATCATACGGTTTGGGTAAAGTCAAGGAGACTTTAAAAGCTCTTATAACTAAAAGGTTTTGCTGAATTTTAGAGGGATAAAAATAGGTGAATTAATCTCTTAAGGTGGGCATATTCTAACGCTTAGAATCGTCAGTAATATCTAACGGCATAATCGACAACGCAAATCCCATAGACGTACTAAAAACAGATAAGAGGCCGACAAATATTTGCGGCCATTCAGATTGTATGTCACGGACTGACCATACAAAAAGAAAGCCTCCAATTATCATAAGTAGGAGCCCTGACACTCTTATTTTCCAACTACTCATTCTTGTGTTCCGCCTCCGGTTATAGCTTTCTTTTTTTGATCTATAAGTATTAAATTACGAATATAAATAATCGAACCAAGGCTTTGCCCCAAAATGAAAACGGGGTCTTGGCGATGAATGGCATAAGTTAAAAGAACAATGGAACCTCCGATACTGCAATACCAGAAAGCTAAAGGAATAGTGCTTTCACCACGTTTTTCTGAAACGATCCATTGGATAATAAATCGAGCTCCAAACAGGGCCTGTCCTACAAACCCAATTATCAGCCATTGTGTTACTGTCATTTAGTTCTCCTCCTCAATGATATCATAATTAATTTGTCTCTTTTTCATCCAACGGATTGCCATTAAATCATGTAATGAAGAAAAAAGTCGGTTACGAATATTGTATTTTGATTCACCGTGAAGGCGCGCATGATGGCTAACTTTTACCTGAGTAACTCGAAAGCCTTCCATCTTCATCAAGGTTGGGAAAAATCGATGCATGCCCTTGAATAACTTTATATTATCAAAACATTCGCGTCGAAATGCTTTGAGGGAACAACCTGTGTCAGCAATTTCTTCCTGGCTAAGGTAATTTCTCACGGCATTGCCTATTTTTGAAGATACTCTTTTGATCCAGGGATCATTTCTCTTGAATCTCCAACCACAGACTACATCAAAATCTTTCATTTTCTCGAGAAGAAGTGGTATGTCAGCGGGGTTGTTTTGCATATCTGCATCCAGCGTTATAAAAATTTTTCCGCTTGCGGCTTTGAAACCCGCAGCGAATGCTGCAGACTGCCCATGGTTTTTGCCAAATCGAATTAGTTTCAAACGGGGGTTATGTCTTTTTATTGAGTTTATAATGTGAGGGCTTCCATCAACACTGCCGTCATCTACTAAAATAATTTCATAACTAAGCTCAAGTTTGCTTAGTTCTTCCTCTAGTTTTTCTTCAAGCGGAACTAAATTATCACGCTCATTGTAGACTGGGATTACTATTGAAAGATCAAGGCTGTTTGCGGTTTTCATAAGGCAAAGAAAAAGTTCAAACGAAACTAAGTTTTTTGGATTGTGCGGCTAGTTGACCACAGGCTCCTAGAATATCTGTTGCGCGATTTTGCCGGATGAATGCAGAAAAGTTTTGAGCTATTAAATAATCCTGAAACCTGAGGGTTTGCCTTTCTGGTGGAGGAAGGTATTTTGTTGGTTCAAATGAATTGAAGGGGATTAAATTTATCTTGCAGGGAATTCCCTTTAACCAAATAGCAAGCCGTTGAGCATCTTCATCCGAATCATTGATACCTTTTAATAAAACATATTCGATAGTATGACGTCGTTGAGGTTTTAGGGGATAATTTCTAAGACAATCCATCAAGGTTTTAATTGGGTATTTTTTGTTGATCGGCATTAGCTGATCACGGGTTTCATCATCTGTCGCATTTAATGAAATCGCCAAATTAATGTGAATGTTTTCTTTTTGAAAATCTTTTATTTTATCAACAAGTCCCGATGTTGAAACTGTAACTTTTCTGGTTGAAATTCGCATTGCCTCGGGTGCGGTCATAAGGCGTAAAGCATCGACAACCGGGCCTAAATTATCAAAGGGTTCACCCATTCCCATGAAGACAACATTGGTGATTGCTTCACCTTTTTCAAGGTCTTCGTTGATAGACATACACTGTCCAATTATTTCTCCGGAAGTTAGATTTCTTTTCAAACCTAAACTTGCAGTCAGGCAAAATGAACAATTCAAACGGCAACCGACTTGGGTCGAAAGGCATAAAGTTTTTCTTGATTCAGAAGGCATCCAAACACTTTCTACTAAAGCGCCATCATCAAGTCGTAATAAGTATTTAATAGAACCATCCTGTGAATAGGTTTTGTTTTGAATCTTGGGCAGAGAAAAATAAAATAGATCGTTTAACTGGGCACGCATAATTTTAGATAGGTTTGTCATTTCTGAAAATTCCTGGCATCCGTAATGATAAACCCAGTTAAAAATTTGATGAATTCGATAGGGTTGCCAATCGTCAAAAATCTCTCTTAGATAAGCCTCTGAGGTGCCTATGAAATTTTGTTTATGATTTAAATCGCTCATTTTTGGAAGAACTTCGAAATTTAATAAGAATTATGTAATGTAACCTTATATTTCCTAAAATAAAGAGATAGCATCCCTTTTTTAACTTAACAAGGCTTTATCAAACTCAATATAACTTATTGAAAAACAATTAACTATAAAATTTGTGGGGTTGGGGGAATATTTTTCCTGATTGCAACCCAAACAAAAAAACGATATTTTTACATCTTATTGAAAAATAAAGTGTCTTTTATTAATTGCCTTTTGGCACATTTCCTGTATTCAAGTATATCTATGCAAATAACTAAATGTTTTGAATTATTACAGGTTGAGTCTGATGCACCCTGGCAAGTCGTTAAAAAATCTTACTACAGCCTTTGCAAAAAGTTGCACCCAGATTTAAATTACGCAAGTCCAGACGCCGAAACTAGGCTTAAAGAAATTAATCAAGCTTTTCAGGTTTTGAAATCCCATTTTGGCAATCAAGTGAGTACTAGCCTCGCTAAAGAGGACAGAACCTTAAATAATTGGAAAAACTTTTTTCAAAAGATTCAAAAAAATCCAAACTTTAAAAAAATTAAAGATAGCTGTATGGATTATTTATCACGTTTGGATGGGAGTATTTTTCATTTAAATATTCATAAAACGATTCAAATTCCTGTTTCCACTGCCAAAAAGGGGGGTAGTATTTTTATGAAGTCTGGAAAAGAAAAGTTTGAGGTAAAAATTCCCTCGGGTGATTGGAGTCGGCTGTCTGTAAGCATCCCAGGAAAAGGCCAATCAAGTCTCTTCAGTAATAAAAGGGGCGACTTTATCCTTGACTTGCATTTACCAAAGATCGGGGTGGTCACACCTAAAGCTTTTTCTTTCTCATATGAGATGGCCATTGATAGAACTAAACTAGGTCAAGTAATGTCGCTTAATTCTTCGGAAGGGCCAATTAAGTTTGTATTGCCACGCAACACTATTGACGGCCAAACGTTTTATCTGAGATCACATTTGGATTCAAAACATATGCATATTTTGACAATACGTTTAAACTGATATGAATTTTATGAGTAAGTAATAAGTGTGTGAACCATTACAATGCCGCTAATAGCGGCTATCAAGAGGGTGCAAACCATTAGGCTTAATAATGAAGGTGATAATGGTTTTTCTTTTTTTCTTAGCACCCAGTTAAGGCCCAAAATCAAAGATAAGACCGTAAGCATAAGGCCTGCCCATGTAAGCTGTGAAACTTGATTGCTAAACACAATATTCTTTTCCATTTTGCCTAAAATTGCGATGGACCATCCAAGCGGAAACAAACAGAAAAAGTAAGCTCCTAATAGCGAGCCATTCTCTTTATTTTTGTATCTGGATATAAAACGTAGGCCAATAAAAATCATTGCGCTCATCATTATCCAAGCGGTCAGATCGATTATATTTTTTTTTCTTTTTTCTTCTCGAATTTGCCGTAATGCCCCTAACACATATCTGGAAACTTCATCGTCCTGCATTTCATAGAAACCTCCTTGCTCTGTGTCAAATGCAAAAACACGTGCAGTAGTGGATTCTGCAGGCAATGATATGGCTCGATAGCCATCCTTGTCAGCCTTTTCAATCTCCATATAAACTACTCCCGTGTCATATTTAAAATTGTAATTTTTAATTTCAATGAGTTTCCCCGCAAACCTTTTATTTTCTTGAAAAAACATGTCTTGAATTTTCATAAGATCAAAAAGAGCCTGACGTGCCAAAACATCGGAGTTAAGTTCAAAAAGGTTAGAACAAGAGGTAAGAAGGAAAATTATGGCTAAGTTGAAAAATAATCGAAATAATTTATTCATGGATTAGCGGAAAAGTTAAACGTATAACATAATTTGTAAGGTTAGCCAACAAGTACGAATATGATCAATGATAACATTTTGAGGATAGTATGTTTAGCCAATTTAAATTTGTAACGGGAAATTCTAATAAGGTAAGAGAAGCAGGGGATATACTAAAAATTCCTTTAGAACAAGTTGAAGTGGAGGGGTTATTTGAAATGCAAACCCTGGATCTTGATGAGCTAATCCATCATAAATGTCAGCAGGCTTATCAGGCATTGAAGGGTCCTGTGCTAGTAGAAGATTCTGGTCTTCTATTTAAAGCATGGAAAGGATTGCCGGGTGCTTTGGTAAAGTGGTTTGAAACTACAGTTGGATGTGAGGGCATGCTAAAGATGTTACAAGCTTTTGACGACCGAAGTGCAATAGCAGTTTGTTGCCTCGCTATACATGATGGAACGAGGATTCACGTTGTTAGAGGAGAGGTCGATGGGACTATAGCAAATGAGATTCGCGGGAATAACGGGTTTGGTTGGGATGTTTTTTTTATTCCTGAAGGGCATAAAAAAACTTACGCTGAAATGAATCCTGAGAAAAAGAATGCAATTTCGCATCGGAAAATAGCTTTTGAAAAACTAAAAATACTAATAACAGATTAAACTAAACAACTCTTTTTAATTGCTCAAAAAGATAGTTAAAAGCCTTGTGATATATAGCTAATTTTTTGTAGATATTTTCTACATCTTGCTTTGGTTTTTGGGTAATGCGCTTGTAATCTTTTATCAAAGCATTTGTAGCAAAATTTTTTTCCATCCATCCATTTGTTATTGCTGTTTCAAAACATTGCTCATCGGTTTGGCGTGGCAGATCTTGGCATTTGGCAAAAGAACGAAGAATTTTTATGGTTATATCGTAAGTATGGCCGAATCGTTGCAAGGCTGCTCCCTTAAAGTAATCAGTTTGTTCCTGCTTAATCACTTCTTCTAGTCTTTGCAGGTTCCAGCTAAAATGGTTTAGTAGAACTTGGGTTTCAGATGGCGATTTATTTGTCATTTAGGGTATCCCATAATTAAAAGATCAGTATAGCAAGGAGCACATTTTTTGGAATAAAGTTTTTGCCCATTGCCTTTACATCAATTGAAATGATATTTTATCCCAAATATTTGTATGAAAAATTTTTCTTTGATGCTTAATCTGATTCCTTTCGAATAATATGGATATCGAAACTTTAAAAGAAAGTTTTGTGGATAATGGCGATCAAACTGTTACCTCAAAAGAACACGGTTTGATGTGGGTCAAAACCGATTCCATGAACGATCTGAAAAAATGGGTCAATTATCAAGATAGTGTTGATTATGTTCGTGAATTGAACGAAAAAAAATTTGCGGGATATGAAGATTGGCGGTTGCCAACTCGCGATGAAATGCCCACTTTATTTAATAAGGCTCTTAGTAATACAGACCAATTTGGAAAAACGATTCATATCAGTGATAAATTTACTTCGGGTGGAGGGTTCTCCATGGTTGCTCAACAGGTCCCAGGACGCATGCGAACTTGGGTTTTTAATATAAGAGATGGCGAATTTAATCACCCAGACGGTCTATGGACAATTACAGAGGCTGCCCGTGCGGTTCGTAAGATATAATTTATTATCAGTTAATTGGAGATAAAAAATGAGTGAGGAGCTTTATCACCCTCCAGAATTGATTTCATCCAGAGCGCATATCGGAAGTATGAAAACATACCACGAGATGTATGAGCGTTCTATAAATAATCCAGAGGAGTTTTGGGCTGAACAAGCAAACTATTTTTCCTGGT
>CAZMXD010000083.1:0-7983 GCA_964570185.1 uncultured Nitrospina sp.
CATATCGATCACGATAATATTTTTCAAGATCCCACCTAAACTTACCCTTCAAATGGGGTAATTCTTCGCCTACTTTATGATCAAAAGCAACATATTCTTCTGACTCCTTTTGAATTTCTTCTTCTCTTTTAACATTGGGGTCGAGATATGCATCTCCCAATGAAGAAGTCCCGACAATAAGTTTTTGTCCTCTTTTGATCCATCGGCCCAACATAAGGCGTTCTTCATCTGTTCCCGGTTCTATTGGCATGATTAGTTTATATTTGTTAGAAAAACCTCATACGTCCCGCTTATTAGGGAAAATTATTAAAAATCCAACTTAAAGAAAAACGGTGTTTGTCAACAATCCAAAATCAAGATTTGCTAAGACCTTCAGCTCGCTGGTTGCATTGTCAAGGGGGAATAAGGTAGCATAGATCCTTATCCAATTTCAATTTTGTCGTGAACGCCTTCTATTTAAAAAAATTAGAGGAAAATTATGTCAACAGAACAGCAATCAGAAAAAACTGCGGAAGAACATTTTAAAGACGGCCTGGCTTTTAGCAAGCTGGGTGATGACCGCAGAACTTTCGAATCTTATAAAAAAGCTATTGAACTTGACCCAGACCATTTTCTGGCTCACTTTAATATTGGCATCAGATATGGAAAGCTTCGTATGAACCTAGAAGCCTCAAAGGCATTTCGTGAAGCACTGCGATTAAAGCCCGAAGCACCAATGGTGCATTACAGTCTGGCAGTTGTAAGCAACCTTATTGGGGAGATGGACGAAGCCTTCAAACATTACAAAGAGGCTATTAGAATCAATCCGGATTTTGGCAGAGCTCACAGCAATATCGCTATGCTTTATTATGGAATTAAATCTGGCAAGGAAGCAATTCACCATCTTGCTAGAGCAGCAAATATTTTCGAAGAAACTGGCGAAGATTTCATGGAAAAAAATGCCCGAGATTTATTACAGGAATGTGGCAAAGAATTTGGTTTAACCCCTGAAGATTGCCAAAATTTGTAAGCCCTTGCATGGAATTTGATGTCGCAATTCTAGGGGGTGGCTCGGCAGGTTACGCTGCAGCATCTTCGGCTCAGTCACAAGGAGCTAGTGTTGCCATTGTCGACCCTGGCCCTCTAGGCGGGCTCTGTATCTTGCGTGGGTGCATGCCTACTAAAACCATTCTCCGCTCATCCGATATCATTTCTTTAGCTAGGCGGGCTAAAGAGTTCGGGATGTTTCCCGTTGAAGTCAAAGCTAATTTAGCAGCAATCAATGACCGCAAAAACCAATTGATTGGAGAGTTCACCGATTACCGTGTCGAACAGTTAAAAAACTCTCGCTTCACCCTTATCGAAGAAAAGGCCGTGTTCATATCTCCCCGTGAAGTCCAAGTAGGAACTGGCACTCTTAGGGCCAAATCTTTTATTATTGCTACTGGCTCTGTGATTGCGGACTATCCAATATCCGGGCTAAAAGAAACTGGATATATCACCAGCGATGATGCTTTGACTCTTAGGAAAGCTCCTGAATCCTTGCTAGTTTTGGGTGGAGGCGCTGTTGCCGTTGAACTGGCACAATTTTTTCAACGCATAGGGACCTCGGTTTCATTGTTACAGAGAAGTAAACATATTTTATCGCAACTCGATGAAGATTTGGCTCAACCAGTCGAAGATCGTTTTCGCCAGGAAGGAATGAATCTTTATACTGGAACAAAAATTTTTAAAGCTGCCAAAGAAAACCAACGTTCTGTAATCTACTTTGAGCACGAGGGAACAGAGAAACGTTGCGAAGCAGAAACTATTTTGCAAGCTTTAGGAAGAAAACCTAATATTGACGGACTCAATTTAGAAGCTGTGGGAATCCAAATAGAAAACGGCAAAGTAATGGTCGATTCTGAAATGCGCACCAGCTTGAAAAATATTTTTGCCGTCGGCGATGTGAATGGAATTCACGAAGTAGTGCATTTTGCTATTCAGCAAGGGGAAGTAGCGGGTTACAACGCCGCCCATATTGTCTCTTCAAAGAAAGTTGACAACCGTTTAAAGGCAAGCGTTATTTTCACGGACCCTGCAGTAGCTAGTGTCGGTTTGAGCGAAAAAGAATGCCAAGCTGCCAAAATTGATTATCTCGTAGCAACACACCCTTTTAGCGACCACGGTAAATCCATGTGCCTTGGTGAAACAGATGGTCATGTGAAAATTTTGTGCGATCCTGTTTCAGGAGAAATATTAGGGGGACATATTACAGGACCTGAAGCTGGAGAGTTGATTCACGAAATTATAACTCTCATGCATTTTAGGGGTACTGTAAAGGACTTGATGAAAATTCCCCATTATCACCCTACCCTTGCGGAAATTTTAACCTACCCTGCCGAAGAACTAGCTGGGAAATTACCTAGATAATAAATAAGGTTACATTTTTTCTAGCTTGCCTGCCAAACGATCCATATCTCTCTGACTATTTAATTCTGTCGCGCAAACTAGGAGGCAGTTTTTTAATTCTGGATAATGCTGCTCCAAGGGATAGCCTCCAATAATTTGATCCTCTTTTAACTCCTTCAAAATAACTTCGGCCGGTTGTTGACATTGCAATACAAACTCATTGAAAGAATGTGAACCAAATTTAATTTCAAATTCCGCGACATTTGCCAAGCGATTTTTCAAATAATGTGCTTTTCTTAAATTTAGAATAGCAATTTCACGTAAGCCCTGTTTTCCGAGAGTAGAAAGAAAAATAGTTGCGGCAAGAGCGCAAAGTCCTTGATTGGTGCATATATTTGAGGTTGCTCGTTCCCGCCGGATATGCTGCTCGCGAGTCGACAAAGTAAGTACATAAGCGCGCTTACCATTTTGGTCCTGAGTTTCCCCGGCGAGTCGCCCTGGCATTTGTCGGAGATATTTTTCGCGTGTAGAAAAAAAACCTACATAGGGGCCGCCAAAGGAAACTGGCAGGCCGAAAGATTGCCCTTCCCCAACTACAATATCTGCTCCGTGGTCTCCAGGCGATTTTAAAATTCCCAAAGACAATGCTTCCGCCACAGCTACAATCAATAATGTTCCGTTTTTTGAGAGCACATCTTTTAGCGAATTATACTCTTCTATATTTCCAAAAAAGTTAGGCGATTGTAGAACCACTGCCGCTGTATTTTCTGTTAAGTTTTGTGAGATGAATTCCAGGTCCGTTCTCCCTTCCAGAGTATAAGGAATTTCCTTTAAGTCAAATTTACTGCCACGCGTATAGGTTTCTACAACAATGCGATATTCAGGGTGGACTGCGCGCGATACTAAAAACTCGCTGCGTCGATTGATACGGTTTGCCATTAGGACAGCTTCAGCCAAAGCAGAGGCACCGTCATACATCGATGCATTGGCGATTTCCATACCCGTAAGAAGGCAAATCATTGTTTGAAATTCATAAATGGCCTGCAGAGTTCCTTGGCTAACTTCCGGCTGGTAAGGAGTGTAACTGGTGGAAAATTCTCCACGCGAAATCAAATGGTCGATTAATATTGGAGAAAAATGATGATAAGCTCCAGCACCTAAAAAAATAGATCCGTTTTCAGAGGTGGTGTTTCTCTTTTGCAGTCCTTTCAAGTATTGAGTTAATTCATTTTCCGATAAACTTGGCGGCAGCGCCAACAGTTTATTTTGTAGCCGTAATGATTTTGGAATACTATCGAATAATTGCTCAACATTTTTAATACCAATATCGCTGAGCATTTGTTTGATGTCTTGTTCTGTGTGAGGGATATACCGCATTTTAGGTGAGAATTTTATTTAAGAATAACTAGGCTTGTTCTTTACCGCATTGCGCATTATAGTCCTCCGGGGTCATTAAATTTTTAAGCTCATTCTCATCTGCAAGTTCAATTTTAATAATCCAGCCTTTACCGTAAGGTTCATCGTTTACCTGTTCTGGATGTGCCTCTAAATCTTTATTAACAGCGGTAACAGTCCCGCTGACCGGAGCATAAAGATCAGAAACCGTTTTAACAGATTCCACCACCCCGAATGGGCTTTCCTGCTCTATAACGGTGCCAACTTCCGGCAATTCGACAAATACAATGTCACCCAACTGATCTTGTGCAAATTGAGTGATTCCAATTACTGCGTCTTGCCCATCCACACGTATCCATTCATGCTCTTGAGTATAGAGAAGATTTTCAGGGATCTCCATAATGCCTCCAGGAAATTAACAGTTAACTTTTTTCACACGACTTGGAAGGAAAGGGGGTTTAACGACCTCGGCGGGCACGTTCAAATTCCTGATTTCCACATCCAGTTTAGTACCAAGTTTTGCGTATTCTGTGGATACATAGCATAAACCGATCCCAGTGTTCAAGGTAGGAGAAAATGTTCCGCTTGTCAATTCTCCAACAGGCGTACCTGCATTTAAAACCCGATAATGAGAACGCGGTACTCCCCGTTCGAGCATACATAGGCCAACCAGTTTGCGGGAAAGGCCTGCATCCTTCTGTTTTTTAAGCGCTGCTTGCCCTAGAAAATTGTTTTTATGTAATTTAATGACCCATCCTAAACCAGCCTCCAGAGGATTGCAATTTTCATTCAGTTCGTTTCCATAGAGGGCATAACCCATCTCCATTCTAAGCGTGTCTCTGGCACCGAGGCCAATGGGTTGTATATCAAAGAATTTGCCAGCTGCAAGAATTGCTTTGTAAACCACATCCGCTTCTTGGCAATCTATATACACTTCGAACCCATCCTCTCCCGTATAACCTGTGCGGGCTATAATACATTCAAATTTGTGGATTTTTCCTTTTCTAAAATGGTAGTATTCAATTTCTTTCAAGGGGATATCGCATATTTTTTGCAAGAGTTCCTCAGAGTGTTTACCTTGAACGGCAATTTGCGCAGTTCGCTGACTGGTATTTTTCACTGAAGCGTTAAAATCCCCAGCATTTTTAAGAATCCATTGAAAGTCTTTATCCGAATTAGAAGCATTAACACAAAGAAAATAGTGATTTTCAGAAAACCTATGCACTAACAAATCATCAACAACACCGCCTGTTTCGAGGCACATTAAGGTGTAGAGGGCTTGATTGTTTTGCATGGTTTCAATATCATTGGTAACTAAGTATTGAATTAGTTTTGTTGCATCGTGACCAGTAATTTCAATTTCTCCCATATGACTGACATCAAAAATACCAACTCCATCACGAACGCATTTATGTTCTTTGATCACCCCTTTAAATTGGATGGGCATATGCCAACCAGCAAAAGGAACCAACTTTCCGCCAAGTTCCTTATGGATGGAGTGAAGGGGAGTTTTTTTTAGGTCTGAACCGTCTGACATGGTTAAATTGCCTAGAATCTTTATATTAAATGCGGATCACCTGTATAACTTAATTTACAGTAAGTGCGCAAGAAATTAAAAACAATAAAAAATGTAGTGGTAAAATAAGACTATGAGATTGTCTACAGGTCACAAGAAATACGATGTAATTCTGGTAGCAGGCGAAGGAAAAACTAGCTATAAGGTTTATCATCAAAACAAAGCATTTCTGACTCTGCAAGGAAAGTGTGTCATTTTATATGTGATTGAAGCATTGCAGCAAGTCAAATCAATTGGAGATATCTATATTGTTGGGTTGAAAGATAAACTGGAACAGGTACTTCATTCAAGCAGGTTAAATCTTGAATTCCCTAAACGCATCCATGTTGTTGAGCAAAAAGCCAATTTATATGAAAATGTGTGGCAAACCTTTTTGCAATCTCAACAAGTCGAGATAACCAATAGCGAAAAACAGCGCGAGAAGTCGGTGCTAATTGTTCCTTGTGATGCGCCATTAATCACGCCACAGGAAGTTGAATATTTTATTTCTCATGCGGATATGAATCGCTATGACCATGTTCTCGGATTGGTATCTCGAGAAAAGTTACAGCATTTTTATCCTATCGAAAACAAACCCGGAATTAAGATGGCTTATTTACATATCCAAGAAAACAGTTTTCGCATTAATAACCTTCACATGGTTAAACCGCTTCGCATTGAAAACCGAGAATATATTCAGAAAATGTACCAGTATCGGTATCAGAGAAACTTTAAAAACCTGATTCTATTTGGCTTATCGGTATTTGGTAAGGATAAAGCGAAACACTATAAAAATTACATAGGATTGCAACTTTGCTTGTTTTTTGGCGGGCTCGGACTGGAGTTTATGGTAAATTATTTCAGAAAATTAAATCCCAAAAAAGAACTAGAAGCAACTATATCCACTATCATGAAGACCCGATTCTCGGCTCTTGAAGTCCCTTTTCCTGGGGCAGCCCTGGATATTGACAACGCAAAAGATTATGAAGCAATGAAAACCCGGTTTGATGAATGGCGAAAATTTTTAAGTAAGGACTCACTTACCAATCTTGAAAATTGCAGCGAGACATTTTCTCCTTCCCGTAAAATGGCACCTACTTCTTCGATGCACTGAGGAGCGGTATCTGTCTCTTTGAGATCTCCAAAATAAATACATCTCACATTTTTTTCCGGAAGTTTAAAATAGGAATTTGAGTTTTATTAAATTTTTAAAATATTATGGATCAAAGAAAACTAAGAAACTTTTCTATTATTGCGCATATTGACCATGGTAAGTCTACCCTTGCAGACAAGCTTATTCTTGCCACCTCTGCACTTTCTAAACGAGAAATGAAAGACCAAGTTCTGGACAATATGGACCTGGAACGCGAAAGAGGAATAACTATTAAAGCGCAAACTGTTTGTCTGAAGTATTTATCCGCAGAAGGAGGGGCTTTTATATTCAACATGATCGATACACCAGGGCATGTGGATTTCACCTACGAAGTATCGCGCAGCTTGGCTGCATGTGACGGCGTACTACTAGTAATTGATGCAACGCAAGGTATTCAGGCGCAAACCATTGCAAATTTGAACTTGGCTATGCAGCATGATCTTGCGGTTATACCTGTCATTAATAAAATTGATCTTCCCAGTGCGGATCCAGAATTCATTAAGGAGCAATTGGAGGACGTATTACAAATCGAATCAGAAAAAGCAGTATTGGCAAGCGCCAAAGAAGGAATTGGAATCGATGAATTGATGGAGTCAGTTATAAAATTGATTCCTCCTCCCGAAGGAGATGAATACGGTACTTTACAGGCCCTATTATTTGATGCTTGGTACGATTCTTTTCGCGGTGTCATCATCCTAGTTAAAGTCCAGCATGGAAAACTAACAGTGAATGACGAAATCACGATGATGGCTACTGGAAACCGTTTTATAGTCGAAGAAATGGGTACCTTCACTCCAAAACAAAAACCCAAATCTACTCTGCAGGCAGGGGAAGTAGGTTATCTAATTGCCGGAATCAAACAACTGGATCAAACTAAAGTTGGAGATACCATTACCCATGCAAAGGCTCCTGCTAAAAATCCTTTGCCAGGATATAAGGATGTAAAACCAATGGTATTCAGCGGTCTCTACCCTATCAGTGGAGACGACTACGAAGATTTACGCGATTCACTCAAAAAATTGACTTTGAATGATGCTTCTTTTTCTTATGAAGCAGAAACATCGACCGCATTGGGATTTGGCTTTCGCTGTGGATTCCTCGGACTGCTGCACATGGAAATCATTCGCGAACGTATAGAACGAGAATATAAAGTTGAACTTCTCACGACCGCACCCACCGTTATTTATAAGGTCATTACTACGGATGGGAAAATGATAATGATCGACAACCCAACCAAACTAAAAGAACAAAAAAACATTGACCATCTGGAAGAACCTTATGTCAAGGGAACCATCATTGTGCCAGACGAATATATTGGCGTTATTATGGGTCTGGTTAAAGATCGGCGTGGCATTCAGCAAAAAATGGAATATCTGAACACAGAAACTGTCTTACTGGAATACGAGTTGCCATTTAACGAAATTGTGCTGGACTTTTATGACAAACTAAAATCTTCCACCAAAGGTTACGCTTCGTTTGATTACGAATTTATAGATTTCAGGACATCCAG
>CAZMXD010000084.1:0-7946 GCA_964570185.1 uncultured Nitrospina sp.
TTTAGAAGTCATTGGTGACTCTGACAAACGAAGAAACTCTTATCTTTTAGGTAGCCTTGGAAATATTTATCTAAATAAAAACAAACTGGAACTGGCCTGGGAAAACTTTGAGAAATCCCTTAAGGCTATGCAGGAGTTGGGAGATGGTCTTGGAGAAGCGCGCGGTTATGCCAATTTGGGTAATGTGCGTGCCTTGCAGAAAAACTGGGATGCGGCTGAAGAGCAGTATTTGCGGTCATTGGAGCTTATGGAAAAAAATGAAAATCGACCAGGTATTGCCCAGCAATGTGAATCACTCGGAGATGTCTATCTTAAAAAAGAGGATTTTGATAAGGCAGAAGATCATTTCATGCGCGCCAGCGACCTTTATGAGGAGATGAAAGAACAGGCAAGTGTTCAGGAGGTGCAGGACAAATTGATGTTTATCTTTTCACAACCGAAATATCTGGAGAACCGAAAAAAAGCGATTCGAGAAGGTTTAAAAAAACCGGAAGCGGAAAAAGACCCGAAGCTCAAACTAATGCTGTTGAAAGATTTGGGTAACGTTTTATTCATGTCCAGTGATTGGGATGCGGCTGCAGAAGTCGCTAAAGAGACCATCGCATTACATGAAAAGTCGGGGGATAAGCTAGCTTTAGGTGGCGCTTACGGAAACTTGGGAAGTATTTTAATGGAGAAGGAAGAATTTAAAGAAGCTGAGGAAAATTTTGCAAAATCTATCAAGATCAAAGAAGAGTCGGATAACCAGAGCGGCCTTAAAGAATTGTATGCCAGCTATTTGAATGTCCTCATTCTCGCAGGAAAAATGGATAAGGCGGAAAAACTGGTGACAAAATCGTTGAAGATCAATCAGGGCGCAAACAATGTTCAGGGACTGGTTGCTGACTATCGCAACTTGGGTAATATCTGTTTGCAGAAAAAAGACTGGTCTGGTGCCGAGAAAAACTATCTTGATGCTTTGGCATTGAATACCAAGGCAGAAAACAAACCGGAAATGGCAGAGGACAATCGCAATCAATATAATCTGTATTTGCAAAAAGAAGATTGGGGAAATGCCGAAAAATATGCTTTGAGGTCTTTTGAAATTGCCGAGCAAATTAAAGATGTTCGAAATATATTGGCTGACAGCCGAATCCTGGCAAAAATTTACGTTGAAAAGAAAGATAGAGTCAACCAGGAAAAATTTTATAACAAAGCTCTTGAGATATCTGAACAACTTAATGATCCGAAGGAAATCTGCGCGGATCTCAGGAACCTTGGAAAATTTAATATGGAACGGGGTTATCGGGAGAAAGCCAGTGAAGGTTTCCAAAGGTCATTTAAAATTTCAAGCAAGTTAAATGACAACACGGAAATTGCTGAAGATTATCGAAATCTCGGTAACCTTGCTTTCAGCAACGGTAAAAGACAAGAAGCAGAAGAACTTTACTTAAAGGCTCTAAAACTTACCCAAGGAGCGGGTGACTTAAGAGGGGCCGGTCAGGATTTGACCTATTTAGGAAATCTGAAGTTTAAAGACCTAAAATATGATGATGCGGAAAAATATTTTGGGCAGGCCGCGGAATGTTTCCGGGAAATCAAAAGTTGGTCGAACTTAATCCAATTTAATATGACGGTAGCTCGCATGCAGATACTTGTGGGCCGGTTTGATGAGTTTGACAAATATTTAAAAGATGCAAGAGAAGTTGCAAGGGATCTTGGCGATCCAGAGCCAATCATGGAAGCGATCAAAGCCATGGAGAAAATGAAGGATGAGATTGACAAAAAATAAGTAATTAGGATTAGGAAGGTTGAACTTTATATACTAATTTTACTTCTGTTTGAGCAAATAATCTGGTTCTTGCTAATCAGAAGGGATAAAATGAGTTAAATTAGTTCTGGGGTTTAAAAAAGCTAATGCGTTAAGGCCCAAATAGAGATGGATTTTTAGAATAGGCGACTTAAAGTAAAAAGGATGGTTTTTTTCAGCGTAACCCTTAAAAAATAAAGGCCTTTTGTCTTGACATAGGCCTTTAAAAGGAGCTAAATTGTCCTATTCGATGTTTATTAAAAAAGACTGGTTCCAGCCCTTTGAAAATATATAAACTTTGGTTTTTTACCAAGATTTGACTTTATGAAAGTAAGTTATAGTCCTCAATTAATGGAAGAATCAGTTTTCCGGCACCTTAATCATTTGGAGCGGTCGGGTTATCGCGCGGATTATGATGAATTTCACTCCCTTGCGGATCCCATATACGAGCTTCCCGAAGACGATCGGGAGATAGCCTTCGAAAAAGTTAATCGTTTATTCTTCCTCGAAAAGTTGAAGCTGGGAGACCATGTTTTGAGGGCTTTGGAGGCCGTTGGGCTTATTCCGAAAAGGAAACGAACCTCAAGAAAATCTGCGTTATTACAGGAAAATAAGGACGAACAGCCAGAGGAGTTGGAAGAAGAGCTAGTTGAAACCGACGGAGCCGAAGAGATAGAAAAAGATACGGAGGTTGCGGTTATTGAGGAAGAGGCTTTGGAGCTCCCTCAAGATGACGGCGAGATCTCCTATGACCTCGCACGCGAGTTTGAAGAGCGTATTAAAGAAGTTGTGGTAAAAAGAGCGATTAACAAAGTGGATGAAGGTTCTAATGTGCTAAACCGAGTTTCTGGAAATCCGATAATTGAAATGAGAGTTCTGGCGAGCCGTTTTAGCAATCCCGAAGAAGCTCTGGATCTGGATGCTTTTTTGATTCAGGAGTTTATGCATGCCAAGGATATGGTTGACCCGGAGTTTGACTACGAAGATGCGTTTATTCCTGGCAACCCTTCGGTAAAAAATCTTATTACATCTCGGTTTCGACTGTTATGGAATATGTATGTTGATGCCAGGTTAGCTCGTCTTGGTGTAGTGTCCGTGCTTCCCAAAGAAGCTCGCTTTCGTGAATTTGATAATTTTTACAGGAAAATTCCTGATAAGCAGCGGCGCGGGATATTTGAAGGTATATGGATGACAGATAAGTTCACTCACGAAGAACTTTTGTCTATGGCTACAGATCTCGACACGTTGATGAGCAAATATGTTGACCCTGGAGAAATAACAGAAGAAGAGCGAGATTTTATTCACCTTCAAGGATCTCCGTGCCCCTTATGCAAGTTTCCCACTTATAACTGGGTGGACGATCCTGAAAGTATTTGTGATGAAATGGTTATCGAAGCCATTCAAATTGATTTTCCTGATTGGGAAAGCAAAGACGGTGGTTGTGATCGATGTATTGAGGTTTACGAATTACGTGCCGGTGTGGGTTAACCATTGTGGCGCGAATCAATTTGGAGATTAGGCGTTTTTCATAAAGCGTCAGGGTTTCCGAAAAAATATGGAGATTAAGAAAAATGGGAGATATTACTCAAGCTAAAGCAAGTGATCCAATGCTCGCGGTGCTTGGTCAGACCGGAACCTTGGAGGAATTGAAAGAAGAGCGCATATCTTTGCAACTGGCAAGAGGTCGTTGTTACGATATACTTTCTAGCGCATTCAGTTATCCATGGAATCGAAAGTTTTTTCGGCCTAAGTCCTTGCTTGAGCCCATGGATATTGCACTCGTTGACGAAGAGGACTGGAATCATGTTAAGTCTATCATTCAGGGGTTTGATAAATATCTGCCTAAAATGACGGTTAAGCAAGTACAGCAAGAGTATGTTAGGGTATTTGGGCACGCCGTTTCAATGGAATGCCCTCCTTATGAAATGCAATATGGTACAGAAGGTGGTATTCAGTCACAAACCGATGTTTTGATCCAGTTAGGCGGGTTTTATGAAACTTTTGGATTTGAACAACCTCGTAACCGAACTAAGGAAAGAGTCGATCATCTTTCTATCGAATTAGCTTTCATGTTTTTCATGTGTTTTAGAACTGCCTATGGAATTCAAAATGGACACGAAGAACGTAATGTTAATGTCTTGACCAGCAGTATGAAGAAATTCATGAGAAACCATATAGGGCGTTGGGGCCCCCTGTTTAGTATTTTTACTGCGCGAAAAGCAGAGCGCGGACTTTACAAAGATATTGTTGATATTTTGGCGATTTTTCTTAGAAATGAAAATCTTTTATTGGATATTAAGCCAGTGAAAGTTGAAGAGCCCGAGTATCGATCTTTATCTTATAGTATGGAAAATGACTTGATTGCCAACGCGCCCTCAGAGTGTGAACCCAGGTAATCGAGTTTCCCTAACGTTTTAAAATGGTTTTAAAAAATATATAAACCCTTATTTTTTGCCCAGAATTGAGTTTTTTAACTTACTTTCTGGGCTTTTTTTTTCTTATAAACCTATTTACTTCTATTGCTATTGAATGAAAAATTAATTTTATTTAAAAATCCTCTATCTTCCACAAAGCATCTAACATGCAAAGCTCTGGGAATTAACATAGATTAAATTCCCTAATTGCCTAGACAATAAAAGAAAACCGGAAAGCTTGGATAATTGAAATTATTATATCTTTTACATTCTCCAATAACTCAATCTAAAACTCGAGTTTGTTTCGCTAGGCGGAGTAATAATAAGAAATAGGATGATATTGGGATGAAAACTTCCTCTGAATAAACTAAGCAGGTTTTAGATGTTCGTTTATGACTCTATGACACAGGGGCTTGAATGTCTCGCAAAGCGTGAGTTGCAAATCGCGGAAAGTTTATTTTTGAATGTAGTTAATGACCCCCATTCGCAACCCGAAGAAACAAAAAGAGCCAAAAGTTTTTTAAACGATATACGAGCTTGCCAAAAAGGTGATAGAAAGCTTGATTTCGAGGCATACAAAAAACTGGTTAAAAAGCGGGTCAATTCTCTGGATTATATTGACGATTTACTTTCAGAAGTTTATTTTTCTGATGCGATTTCATATAAAGATTTTGATTTGCAATTTTCATTAAAAACTCCTCCCTTGATCAGCCGCTTAAAAAAAATAAAAATAGGCGATATTTCCGGACGTGATAAATTATTCAAAAAGATGGAAAAGAATGGTTTAAAGCGTGTTAAAAAACAGCTGAAAGAAAAAAATAAAGTTTCAAGTTCAAGTCAAGTTTTCGATCCTTTTCGTTGGAAAACAATATTCAGGAAGTTTATAGAGCAGATTAACCCCTTGCTTCTTGAACGACACTTAGAGTTGCTCGATTATATTCTCGTCACAGGTGAAATTGGACTGCTGGGTGACTCAAAACTTTCCGTCCCTACCCCAAAATACAATTGGATCATTGAATCCACTCTGAAAAACGAATGGTATTTGTTGCGAAGTTATTTTTTTAAGGCTCGAGCTGAAATTCAATCACAGTTCAAGAAAAAAGATGGTACTAGAAAATATTGGGAAGAATTAAAATATAAAAAAATAAAGATTTTTGAAGCCTGTAAATTCAGCGAATCTGATATCCAAAAATTTCTGTTTATTGATAAATTGAATTATAAAACGCTCGAAGAAATCTATAAATACTGCCAGGAATTGGGATTGGAATTAATGCCTCGAGATGTGAGCCTAGCTTTAAGAGGAGTAGATAAGTCTAAAGATCATATTAAAGAACGTGCTGGGTTTTTAATAGGAAATCGCAAGATTTTTCAAAATGAATTGCGGGATCTTGGATTTTTAAATGAAAATTCCTACATCATTGCCAAGCAGGCAAAACGGTCTAATAATCATCAAATAAGTGAGGCTTATCGGCAATCGTTGCAATTTATAAGTAATGAAATTTATTGGTATCGCATTCCTCCAAATTGTCAAAAGATTAAAACTGATATCGAGGCTCAATGCGTAAAACACTTGAGTACGGTTGGTATTCATTTGTTTCAACGAGGTAGGCTGAATAAATTGTTGCTGCAGTCGGGAAAGGCCTTGATAAGAAAATATTTGGAAAAAGTTTATGGCGATAATGTTTCTGAATTGCATTGTTACTTTCGATTGGAAACCATCCATCAATATTACAAATTAAAGTTTTTTGAGTATCACCATAGTCAGATACCCAGTGTTTCCGAGTTGATTAAGATCAGTCGAAAACAATTTCAGTCTACTTTACTACAAGGCTATAAAGCTTTTTTGCAAAAAAAACGGATCGAAATTCCTGCTTCTCTTTACAATTCTATGGCTAAGCATAAGTCTGCGACGGGTTGGGAAGACGTGTATACCACGCCTGAAGAAAAGCTGTTTTTGCGATTTTGGTTTCTAATGGATCATGGGGTGACAGTAAACCAAAAAATAATAAACTCAGGTATTTTGAAGCCAGGAGAAGATATTTGGGGGTTTGTTAAGGATCAGGGCGAGGAGTGTAATAGTTGATTCATTCTGTTCTGCATGTCCTTCAAGGGCATTAGATCACCCTTTTTGGAAGCTGCGGCAATTCCTTTTTTGTATACATCAATAGCTTTTTTATTTTCGGATAATTTTTCCAGAGTTTTTCCTAGTAATAGATAGGCCGCTGAATAGTCTTTGAATTGTTCGACTAAGGTTGTGAGGGGTTCGATACCTTCTTTATAGCGACCCGTTTCCAAATAGATAGACCCAAGGCCAAAATTTGCTACCTGATCTACAGGGTCTATTTCTAAAACCTTTTTGAACATCTCAATCTTCTCTTCCATTTCCTTTTTTTGCTGTTCTTCTGCTTTTTTCTTCATTTTCTTTGCCATATTTTTTTCTACTGCTTGCTCGAATTGTAAAGCGGTTGCTTCGGCTTTCTCGTTCTCAGCGTCTTCAATCCTGCCTTGTTTCATGTAATAAACAGATAAGTTGGTGTGCGCCATGATTTCTTGTGGATTAATCTCTACCAAACGCTTCATAAGAGCAATGGCTTCGTCAAGTTTATCCTGCTTCGAAAGGAAAACTCCTAGAGCCTCATAAGCCTCTGCATGTTTAGGGTATATGTCTATAGCTTCCCTTAATATGGCAATGGGTTTGTCTAAGCTCTCTTGTTCCTTGTAAATATTCAGGGCTTTATTCAAGAGCCTCTTTGAATGCTCTTTTCGTGTGGGTGCTTGATAGAAGGGCAAAAGGCACGTCTTAGTTTTATAGGGACGTTGGTCAATGGTGACATCCATTTCTACATCTGGACTACGATGGTCTTTATGAAGATAGGCCAGGGCAATGATTTTGCCAACTGAAGGAGAACGTATAGAACTTTTAATAATTCCTATTTTTTTTTGTTTAAGAAGGATGGACCCATTCATCGGTGGTGAGATCGTTCCTTCAAATGTTAATCCCATTAAGGCAAAGTTAGGTGCGCCATAGGTCTTAATTCGCGCAATAACTTCTTGCCCTATATAACAGCCTTTGTTATAGCTAACAGAAGAGTGTTCCAAGCCTGTTTCGGGAAGAATATTTTTACCATCCATATCTTTTCCGAAGACTGGAATTCCAGCTTCAATTCTCAAGATTTCGCGCGCCTGTTCACCTATTTCTATGGATTGGTTTTCTGTACTAGCATGTATAAGTTTTTGTAAAAAATCTTCTTTTTTATCAGGCGAGAAGCAGAGTAAAAAACCTTCTTCACCCGTCAAAGATTTTTTTATAAGGGTTACTTCTTTTCCGTCTAATTCTAGTTGTAGTATGGAATTTGGTTTCTCGGGTAAAACCGTGAAAAGTTTTTCTAGTACTAGAGTACTTTTGGGACCTTGAAGAGCTAATAAAACTTGGTCGATAACTTTAAAAGTTACGTCTTCGCGAAAATGATAAGATTCAAGGTGATTGTATAAAGTTTGTGACTCTTCTGACAGCAGCCAGGCTTCATTTGCAGAGTTGCGGTGGATCGAGAAGTTAGCAATTAACCGAGCTTGGCGGTCTGTTACAGCGCTGGCTTGACCCTCACCTACCTCTAATTGCAACGCATCATTGGTGGTCTGAGTTTGCAGAAAAGAGAAAGTTTCCTTTCCTTTGGCAGTAAGGATGCTCCATCCATTCAAAAAGAAAAAACCACAATTGTTCCTGACTTGGTCGATTTCTTTCT
>CAZMXD010000085.1:0-7883 GCA_964570185.1 uncultured Nitrospina sp.
AGGTAAGTGACTGCAATATGGAAGAAGGGAGCCTTCGATGTGATGCAAATATTTCGTTACGCCCTGAAGGGCAAAAGGAATTTGGAATCCGAACCGAACTAAAAAATTTAAACTCCTTCAAATTTGTTCAAAAAGCTATAGAGTACGAAGTCGATCGCCAAGCACGCGTATTGGAGCAAGGCGATAAGGTAATACAGGAAACCCGACTGTATGATTCCGTCAGGGCTGAAACCTTTCCGATGCGAAGCAAAGAAGAAGCCCATGATTACCGCTATTTTCCAGACCCTGATCTTGTTCCAATTGTTATTAATAAAACCTGGGTTTCTGAAATCCAAAAAACTATTCCGGAATTACCCGAACAAAAACGTGAACGCTTTGTAACCGAATATGCCCTCCCCGAATACGATGCAGGAGTATTAACCTCTTCCCGATCTCTTGCAGATTATTTTGAAAAATGCGCCTCCCAATTTCCCAAGCCTAAAATTATTAGCAACTGGGTCATGGGAGATTTATTGCGAGAGTTAAATAAGGGCAACCAAAAATTAAGCGATTGCCCTATCTCCCCAGATATGCTGATAAAGTTAATCAAACTAATAGATGAGGGTGTTGTCAGCGGTAGCAGCGCCAAGACAGTATTCGAAGAAATGTTTCATACCAAAAAAGACCCTGCGGAAATTATTGAAGAAAAAGGACTCAAACAAATTACAGACGACAAAGCCATTGATCAAATGGTCGAAGCAGTTTTACAAGCCAACCCCAGTCAAGTCGAGGAATATAAAGCCGGAAAGGAAAAGGTGCTGGGTTTTCTGGTTGGCCAAGTAATGAAAGTCAGTAAAGGCAAAGCAAACCCTGGAGCAGTAAATAAAATTCTAAAAGAAAAAATGGTAAAAATGTAATCTCGGGAAAGTTTAAAAATGAAATTCAATTCAATTTTGATTAGTTTAGTCGTGTTTTTTCTAACTTTTTCGACGAATGACATCCAAATTCACGCGGAATCGAAACCTTCGTCAAACAAGCGTTTTATTGACAACAAGGATGGAACAATTTCCGATTCAAAAACCGGGCTGATGTGGATAAAGAATGATTCCTTTTTACATTCTGGCCATTGGATAAACTGGCCCGAAGCCAAAGCCTATGTAAAAAATTTAAACAAAAAGGGTTATGCAAATTATTTTGATTGGGAACTACCCACAACGCGTGAATTAAAAACTCTTTACGACGCGAAAAAAATAAACAGTTCACAGGTAGGACGAGAAATGAAAATTCATATCGATCCTGTATTCGGTAAAAACGGTAGCGGATCTTTGTGGTCCGCGAATGAAAATGGCCGCCACAATGCATTTGGAGTTGTTTTCAACACGGGGGATGTTTTTAGCGCAAACAAATATTCCCGTTCTAGAAAAGCAACACGAGGGGTCAGGATATTTTCTCACAATAAATAATTTTATAAGGTCGACAAATGGTATCTTTTGTTCTTCTTTTCGTTTTTATTTCGTTCAATATTTTCTTAACTCATAACGCAGAGTCTACTTACCCAACTCCCGACATAGCTCATTGGGAACTGTCGGTATCCAAAGAAAGAAAGGATCCCGACTACAAAGAAGTACAAAACCTTGTCGAACAGAAAAAATATGACGAAGCCCTCGCACTATTGGACAAAAAAACCAAAGCCCTTCCTAAAGAAGCTTCTCCTGTAATCCTTAAGGCCATGGTTCTTCATGAAAAAGGTGTAATAAAAGAATCCCTGGAAAATTTATTGATGGGTTTTAAAATGGAACGCCAGCATCCGGCTTTGCATTTCGCCTTTTGTCAAATTCACAGGAAGCTTGGGAACGCAAAAATCTCTAATCGCGCCTGCATTATCGCCGCACAACAACATAATAAAAATGCCTTGGCACATTATGAATATGCCAAAACAGCAAAAGCAATGGGCGATACCAGGGTCGCCTTGAAGGAACTGGAAAAAGCAGAAAAACTTGACCCAAAAAATTCAACTTATTCCTATCAAAAGGGAATGATTTTTATTTATTTGAATAATAATGGTTACGCAGAAAATGAATTCAAAAAAGCCCTTTCTATAGACGAGAAAAATATTGATGCCGCTTATCAACTGGCATATTTATACGCCACACAAAACAAAAAAGAACTTTCTAATATCTATACAAACAAAATTTTAGAAATGCGGTTAAACCATCCTAAAGTTGAATCCGCCAAATTACTGAAGAGTTTAGTAAACAAAAATTCAACAAAAAAACTTCCCGCAAGAATAGAGCCATCACAATATCATTTTGGTCTATCAAAATCGTATTACCAAAAAAAGGAATATGGATTGTCCCTCATAGAGATAGAGACAGCGGCAAAATTAAACCCGGAAGACAAAAAGATCCAGGAGGTTCTTTTGGGTATGTATAGTTTGTTTTTGAGGCTCGACAAGGCTGAAACAGCCGTGTCCCGCTTGATCTTATCGGCAAAAGACAATGATCATATTAAAGGTAGAGGCTACCAGGAGTGGGGAGATATTTCTATCCTTCGCGGAAAGCTGGAAACAGCAAAAGAAAAATATAAAAAAGCAAAACAATTTGGCGACCCAAAAGGGATAGCAAAAATAACTTTGGACGAGCTTCCAAATACCGCCACCGCTATAAAAAAAATACCTTTAAATCCAAACGAACTATTTATTGATCCTACAAATGCATTGAATCGAAAGGGTGAAATTTTCGCGCATTTCGGAATATATCAACGCGCATTAGGGATATATTCCCTAATTTTGCGGATGGAACCTAATAATCTTACGGCCCTTTTAAATATGGCAACGGTCAATTATAAAATCGAAAAATACCATCGAGCCATATCCATTCTGGAAAGGTTGCTTGTCATTCATCCTAATCACAAAAACATTCTTGCTCACCGTCTACTTCTTGCCCGATCATATGTCATGAGAGGCGATCTGGGAGAGGGAATGAAAAACCTGGAAATAGTAATCAAACTAAATCCAAATTCTAAAAAAATCATTGCTATTGATCCTGCATTCGACAAATTAAAAGGTCTAGAAGGGTTCCAATCTATAATTAATTGACAGACTGGGATTTTAAGCCTTTATTGTTTCGGCAAGAGTTAAAAAAATGAAAAAGTCATGGTTAAAACTCAATTTGACATTAATCATTATGTCTAGTTTAATGATTTATCTTCTAACTTAAAAACCCTCGAAGGGGATATAAAACATGTGTCGTTTTAATTTAAAAAGCTGCAAAAACTTAATCTTCCTGGCATTTTTTTTAATGGTTTTGATTAATGAAAACAACAGTTTTGCGGCAAATATTTGCACAGACGGCTTGAAAGAATTAAATAGTAGCCAAGGTGTAATTCAGGATAAAGGAGGAGTTTGGGGTTATTTGGAAAAATCACAATCCTTGCGTTCGGAATCCCTTACTGGTTTACAAATGGACGGCAAACTACAAAGACTCATATCGATATTTGAAGAATTATGCAGTGAAGGGAAAATCCCTACAGCAAGTTTGCATAGTCAAATCCTCAGTTTATTGGGAGATGCCAGGATGATCTTTAATAGGGATGGGGACCGAAGGAAAAAAGAGCCGTTTATGAAAAAATTGAAGGAACTCAATAAAAAGATTGACAAGCTTCTAGCAAAATTACCCCGCTAATTTGATATGCCGACCAAAGAAATTAAAGAAGGAAATAAGGCACCGGATTTTACAGCCCTCGACCAAAACGGAAGAAAAGTAAAACTAAGTTCATTTAAAGGTAAAAAGAATATTGTCCTTTACTTTTACCCAAAGGATATGACACCTGGTTGCACGACACAGGCATGCGATTTCAGAGATCAACAAAAGAAATTTAAAAATACCGTAATTCTTGGTGTCAGTATCGACTCACAGGAAAGACACCAGAAATTTATTGAGAAATACAATCTTCCATTCACTCTTCTCGCGGACACGGATAAAAAGGTGGTGCAAAAATATGGAGTTTGGCAGGAAAAAAAACTCTATGGAAAAACTTTTATGGGAATTGTTCGAACCACATTTTTAATCGACAAAACTGGCACGGTAAAAAAAATATTCCCGAAGGTAAAAGTCAAAACTCATATTGAAGAAGTCCTGAAAGAGCTGAAAGAGTTCTAACTAGCTGCCATTAATCTTTCAATAGCACTTACACTTTTTGGAATAATATCAGATAGATTGACACAGCCCTTCTCAGTCATCACCAGATTATCTTCAATCCGAATTCCTATCGTTTCATCATATGTTTTTCCATCTAAACGGATTTTAAACTCTCCATACAATCCAGGTTCATTGCTTATCATCCAACCAGCCTGCATGGGCTTGGATGCATAGTTTCGAAAGGGGTCTCCATCGTGCTCCTGCTCACCCATTAAATGGCTCACGCCATGAGGTCTTTCTTTGTATCTAAGCTTACACTTTCCCCCTGCTGCTAAAAACTTTTTTTCAAGCCCCTCATTAACAGAATTCCAACAAATCTCATTGAGCTCTTCAATCGTTACCCCTGATCGAGCATTTTTTTCAACCTCCCTTTGTCCCTTCAGAACAATTTCATAAAGGAGTTTTTGCATCGGATTAAATGTTCCGGAAACGGGAAAAGATCTCGTAATATCTGCATGCATAGTCATCCAGCGGACCCCAAAATCAATTAGCATCATTTCATTTTTAGAAATGGGATCATCATTTTTCATATAATGAAGAATCGTTGCATTAGCACCCGAAGCTACGATTGAGGGATAACTGAGACCATAAGGAGAATTCATGAGCATTTTGCCCTCTAAATATCCCTGTACCTGGCACTCATTTTTGAAGGTATCAAAATTTTTCAGCATCGCTTTAAACCCTTTTCCGGTAATTTCCTGAGCTTTTAGCGCATTTTTAATGTCATATTTATCTAATGGAAGTCTAAGATCTAGGTGATTGGACATAACATTTTTTAACGAGCCATTTGGCGCGTTCCATTCACGTAGCCAACCTGCCAATTTTTTTTTAAAATCATAATTATGATCGGTAGTGATGTTGACCTTTTTTCCTTTCTTAACTCCTTCATACCAAAAAGTACCTAACGATTTTTTTTTGTTTTCAAAAAATCTCTCTTTAAGCACCTCTTTGAATTCGCCGATATCACGCACATCTTTTATACCCGTGACAAATCGCACCTCCTTCAGACTGGCCTTATCTCCCACGCCAAAACGCACTCCTTCCCAAAATTCCATAATTCGGTCTTTGCGACCTACAAAAAGAATTTCCTTGGATATTTTTGATTTAGGATCCAACAACAAAATAACATTACTCTGATTAATCCCAGTTAAATACATCATGGCCGGTTCCTGGTAGGTAGGGCTGTGGGCATAAGCCCAAACTGTTTTGCCACCCGGCCCATAAGGAACACCTGTGATTACAATCAGTGAGTTTTCTTTTTGCATTAGCTGATTTCTTCGGTCGCGATATCGGCGCTTAGCAAAAGAACCCGCCCCTCCATCACGGAATATTCCAGAATGTATTTTCTTTATCGTTTTCATATTTCTATAATTAGTATTGATATTTTATTAATTTTGGATATAAGCTTAAATTTGATTTTAAGTATATTATATTAAAGGTTTTAGTTTTAAATCGTTTAACTTGAAAACATGTAAGCATAGAAAATGTGCGGAAGATTTACTTTAACCAAATCCATCAAAATAATTGAGTCTCATTTTAAGCCAGCCCGCATAAGGCTCAAATATTTTCCCAGCTTTAATATCGCCCCGAATCAAATTTCAGCCGTTGTCACCCAAAAATCTGAAATGACTGGAATGAAGTGGGGATTAGTCCCTTCCTGGGCCAAAGACACCCAAATCGGAAACAAGCTTATCAATGCCCGCTCTGAGACCCTGCATGAAAAACCCAGTTTCCGCTATCCCTTTGAAAACCAGCGCTGCCTAATTCCAACCGATGGATTCATCGAATGGAAAGGAAAACAACCCTATTATATTAGATTTAAAGACCATAGAATATTTGCGTTTGCAGGGCTCTGGTCAACATGGGATTCCGGGGATCAACCTCTCCACACTTTTACCATTATTACTACAGAAGCCAATAAAACCTTATCGGCCATACATTCTCGAATGCCTGTTATTATGCATCCAAAAAATTATGAAAAATGGTTTTTTGATGACAGTCGTTCTTTGACTTCACTTTTTACTGCCACTCCAAAAAACGAATTGGAATATTTCGAAATTTCTACCGCTATTAACTTCCCAAAAAATAATAACGCCAATCTTTTGCAACCTTCAGGGCAAAAATCATTTATTTTTTAACAAGAATTGCCAACAATTCTTTATCTTTTCTTTGCTCGGCAGAATTTTTAGCTTGAGCTAAGTCACGAATTTCGAACAACTCCGAAAAATGCTTAATAATGTCTTCTTTTGTCGTATTAAAAGGTGGGCCGCCTTCCTGCACTGTATTGTAAAAGAGGCCTGCGAGCATTCCTCCAGTTTTTAAAACCCTGGCAACCGTCGTCACATATAAATCCCTTTGGTTCGGTGATATAGCACAGAAAAATGCCTGCTCGATCAACAAGTCATAAGTACAATCATGGGTCGAATTTAAATCAAAAAAATCAATATTTAAAACTTTGCTATTAAGTTCTCGCTGCTGGACCACTTGTTTTAAATAATCCACAGCGCCTATAGAGTAGTCCACTGCGGTTACATCAAATCCATTCTCAGCAAGATAAATCACCTCGTGACCGCGTCCACATCCTGGGACCAGAGTTTTACCGGGAATAATAACATTGGATTCTAATAAGTTCATAAAAGGCGGTGCTACTTGACCTAAGTCCCAACCAAGATCATTCTCATCATAATGCCTTTGCCAATCGTCCCGCGAATAGCCTTTTTCTTTCATGCCGATTTCTTGAAATTTTTTAAAATGTTATAAATCGCAGCCGTCCTTACGGCTTCATCCTAATAATTGGGTTACGATGGACGCTCCCGCCGCATAGGTGCCAATCATGGAACCAAAGCTGGAAAAAAAGAATATTAATAAAAGTCTGGCCACTCTATTTTTCCACCACATGGAATATTGGGTAATATCCTCGCGAAGAGTTTCAAAATCACTCACCTTTGGTTTACGCATATAAGACTCTACCAACCCCACAACCATTCCCGCTCCAATGGTCGGGTTCAAGGAAGTGAGCGGTGCCGCAAAAAATGAGGCCACTATGGAAACGGGATGGCCCAACGCCAAAGCAGTTCCCAAAGCACATAATCCCCCATTTAGTAAAACCCAGGTGGCGATTAATTGACTTCCCAGTTCAGGAGATTGGTTAAAACCAACCCCAAACATACTCAGAATAAAAATACAAATACCCCAGCCAATATAAAGTCCTACTTTACCAGGAGGAGGTTTCCTATCCAATTCTTCCAGATGCTCAGCACTTGGCGGGGACTCAAGGTTTGGCATCATACCCATAAGGTGACCGGCACCCACCAAAGCCAGGATTCTTTTTGGGGCATCGGGTGATGCAGAAATCTGTTCTAACCGGCCAACCATGTATTCATCCCGTTCATCGATCAATACCCGTTTAATTTCAGGCAACTCTTCGCCAAACTCGCTAACTACAGCATGTAGCATGTCCCCCTGTTTTAAGCCTTCAATTTGTTCTTCACTGATTTCTTCTCCCACAAAAACACCGGCGACCATACCCCCAACTATTTTTAATTTTTGCCAAAAAGAAACTTCCGTAACTAACCTATGCAAGGTAGTGGAAATATTTCTGTCGATAACCTCTAAGCGAAGGCTTTTATCATTGGCAAGCTCCACTGCGCGTATCATTTCCTTACCCGCCTCTACCCCTATCCGCTCAGCCAATCGCTTTTGATA
>CAZMXD010000086.1:0-7861 GCA_964570185.1 uncultured Nitrospina sp.
GAAGTAGAAATTAAAAAACTTCAAGAGGAATATGAAGATGAAGCAAACGGAAATAATCAGGGAAAAGGCGGGGGGGGCGCTGAATGTGAACCATGCGACGAAGGTGCTCCCGAATGGATGGCAACCTTCGCTGATATGGTAACTCTTCTTATGGTATTTTTTGTGCTTATGTACGCCATTGCGTCTAAAAATATTTCAACAGTTAAAACAGTTCTTGCAGGTGAATCAGATAAGTCTTTAGGTGTACTTGAGCTTATGGATGCAGTCGAAGTAAAAGAGTCAATTAGTAGTTTGACAGGAATGCAATCTGACGATATATTGTCAAAAATGGAGGAGGTTGCTGAAGACTCCAGTTTGGAAGTCGAAACAAATGCGGCCAAGATCATAGTTCGTGTACCTGGTGCGACTTTGTTCCCACCAGGAAAAGCCAATCTAAATTTGTCCGCCAGGCCTGTTTTAGATGAAGTGATTCGGGTAGTAAACAAATACCCCAAGTATAAAATTCACATTCAAGGCCATACAGACGATGAGCCCATATCTACGGCAATGTTTCCCACCAATTGGGAGCTTTCAGCTGGGCGCGCGACAGCTGTCTTAAGATATTTTGTTGATAGAGGAGCCGAGCCCGAAAGAATGACTGCCACGGGTTATGCTGATACTTTCCCCTTGGCAAGGAATGATATAGCAGCGGGGAGAGCTAGAAATAGGAGGGTAGAATTTGTTCTGGAAAAAAAATAAAGAAAAAGAAAAAAAAATGTTTAAGAGCCCGTCTGAAGTGAGAGGGTCTTTCAGGGTTTACCCGTCAGATGAAAACCCGATTCTTTTGAAAGTCGGCGACACTAAACTTAAAGCGGTTGATATAAGCGCAGGGGGTATTTCGTTTGACAACAAAGATTTCGAGCTGGGATCTACATACCCCATGCAAATAGTCCTACCCAAAAACAAGGGGAATTATAAAGTCGAAACCGAAATTCTTAAAATTGACGAAAAAAATGTTTGTCGCTGCAAGATAGTTGGCCTGAGTGATGAGCAAGAGGATGGTATACACGGCTATATTTTGGCCCGCCAAAAAGAAGAAATAGCAGAAAAAAATAAATAACTTTTGTGTGATGGCGTAAAAGAGTTTTAAACAGACTCTTTTGCGCCTTTTTTGCATCACCCACTCATTCCAACCCTAGAAAAACAATGAACCCTGCAAACCCTGACAACAGCAAATCCTCGGCTTGGTCAGAAAAAGAATTAAGACTCGTTAATCACGTTGAGGTGTTTCTGACTAAGCCAGACATTCTTAAAAAAGTTGAACATCGATTAATTACTTTACAAAAAGCGCTAGAACAAGAGACAAATCGAATCTCCGCAGACCTGCCAAGCGAATTAGACCTAGTTAAGAACCAAATAGCCAGAGGAGAAAATCATAACGGCTTCCCTTATATATCTTTAGATTACCCACAAAACTTTTCCAAAACAGAAATGTTCACCATGAGGACCCTTTTTTGGTGGGGCCACTATCTGGGATTTTCGTTAATCCTCAAAGGCAAAAAGCTTTCAATATATTTAGAGAGACTAATAGAAAACCGCCACGAAAAAGCTTACAAGAACCTTCATGTTTCCCTTGCTCCTGATCCCTGGGAATGGGAAATCACTGGTGAAAATTTTTTATTGGTCTCACAACTAGAAACTGAAGACCTGAAAAAAATATTTGTCCCTCTGGGTTACCTAAAAATTATTCGAGTATTTCCTTTCAAAAACCAAAACTTTAAAAATTTGGACTGGTCACAGGCTGGAGTTCAATTCTGGAAGGATCTCATACCCTTGCTAATATAAAAGCTCAGCTTTCAAGAAAAGACTTCACTTCTTTTTTTGCATCATTAAGAATAGGCACACCATCTCCCACCAACAAACTTTGAAATTCAAAATCCAAAAGTTTATTTAATCCTTTTTTTGCAAGTTCCAGATCTTTATATTTATCCAGTGGTAGCATATTTACCTTTCCCGGAACCTTCCCAATTAGAGCATCCCCGACAATCATGACACCTCTTTCCCTAAGAAAAAATGCGGACTCACCTGGTGACTTCTGATTTTCGAATTCAAAAGTTATAAGTCCGCAAGGCAATACATCCCCAGCCAAAAATGTGTTATCTGCTTTTCTTTCCAACCCAGCACTATCCTTTTCATTTATCCAGACACCTGCCCCGAATCTCTTTTTAAATTCATTACAAGCTCTTTCGTGATGAACATTGGAAATCAAGATTGTCTTTAAAGGATTTGCAGAATTTTTTCCCGCCAAGCTTTCTAACTCAGTCATATCCTTGTCTGTCATCCCAGGAGGATCGATCAGGACCGACTCTCCCCCAAAGACAAGAAGGTAGCCATTAAAATTTAACTGCTTTTCTTCAGAAAACTCATGCCATGTATAAATATCAGGAAGAATTTCTTTCATTTTATTGTTCCCCTTATTAAAAATTTTTAATTTTAGTTTTCTACTTTTTGGACGAAAATAAGAGGGTGTTTCCAAACTATAGTTGATTGCTGAACAAACCGCGTGCCCGGTGGATTTGATAACACTTTAAAAATAAGATTATGGTGTAGTGAATCTGCGATTGGGGAAGTTTTACTTTCGGGAATATGTAGCGGCGTTGGGGTCATAAAAGTTTTCCTCCCCTTCCCTTCTACGTAGGATTCATCTTTTAGCAACTTGCCAACAAAAGGAGGTTTCCTTTTTAGACCGACCAGAAAAACATTATCCTTTGCAGGAGAACTTTCTTTAGAGAAAATAGCAATGGTGTTTACACCAAAATAACAAGACAAGGACGAATCTTTTATGTCAATCCCATAGCTGTAATCAGGCAGTTCGATGGGAACTAGTATTTTGATATAATTTTTTCTATTAAATATCTTTTCTTCCCACTCGTGGCCAGGCTCCCACCCTTCCTGGCCATAGGATAGCGAGATGACGGGAATGCTTGTTAACTGCTGGTTCTTCATTGTTTTAAAATAATAAACATTGATGAAAAATTCTACCCCCCTTCTATTTCCGAGAAATAAGTCGGGGTTTTAAAAACATTTTAAACTAAATTAATTTTGATTTTTGGCAAACTTTAATTTTTACAACGTTAATCCATTTTACACAATTACCAGATGAGCAATTCAAGATACAGTGAAGCTTTAGAATATTTGTACAGCCTCGAGCATAGCGGAATAAAGCTGGGACTAGAAAATACCTCGAAACTTTTGGAATATTTTAAAAATCCACATCTTGGAATTCGGACGATTCATATAAGCGGAACCAATGGAAAAGGATCAACCGCCGCAATAATAGAATCAATATTAAGGGCGGCTGGACTTAACACGGGACTCTACACTTCCCCGCATCTTTTAGATTTTCGGGAACGCATCCAAATCAATCGCAGTTTAATTGATAAACAGGACGCAATCGAAATAATTCTAAAAATTAAAAAGGCCGTTAAAAAACTAGATATACCCATAACTTTTTTTGAATTCGGCACCGTCTTGGCTTTCCTTTATTTTAAAGAAAAACATACCGACGTAAACATTTTAGAAGTCGGTTTAGGAGGAAGGTTAGACGCTACCAACCTTTGCGAAGCAGAAATTTCCATAATTACCTCGATTTCTCATGATCACACCGAATTTTTAGGAAATGAACTGAAGCAAATTGCCTTTGAAAAAGCCTCAATAATTAAGGAACGCGGTACAGTTTTTGCTCATATGCCTAATGACGAAATATTTAATGTTGTCAATAGTTTGGCCAAAGACCGAGAGGCTTCGATTTATAGGTTAAATAGGGAATTTCAAATAACCCAAATCGAGGCAAAAAGGGGCCACCAAATATTCGATTATTTTGCTGATAAAACAGAATTAAAAGGTCTGAAATTGCCCTTAATGGGTCATTTTCAAGCTCAGAACGCAGGTTTGGCTCTTGCAGCCTGCAACAAATTTTTAGGAAAAAGTGATGAAGACCTAATCAGAAAGGGATTAAAACAGGTTCAATGGGAAGGAAGGCTTGAGATCGTTTCCGAGGAGCCCCTAGTAGTTCTTGATTGTGCCCATAACGTAGCTAGCGTCAGCAATATGACGGCGGAACTATACAAAAACCATAATTTTTCAAAGTGTTTGGTAATTCTCGGGCTCATGAAAGACAAAGAAATTGACAAAATTATCGAGATTTTAAGCGATTTTGGTGACCGTTTTTACCTAGTTCAAGTTAACCCTCAAAGGGGTGAAACACCTGAAAGATTAAAAGAAAAGTTTAAAAAATTTAACAAAATAGTTCAGATTTCAGAAAGTGTTCCCAGTGCGCTGCAGGCAGCCAAGGAAATTGCAAAACCAGACGATTTGGTCTGCGTCACCGGGTCCATTTTTACCGTGGCAGAAGCCAAAAAATGTTTTAAAAATGAAAAAAATCCTTCTAATACTCGGAATTCTCCTCACATTCGCCAATGATGTTTCTTCCAGCGATGAGTTTCACGCAACCCCAATAAGGCCTGAAAAAGGTAATTCCTCATCAAATGAAAAGAAGGGTGAAGCGACTGACCGTTCTGACTTAATTTATTCAGACGACGAGGTAGTGTTAACTGAATCCGGGTTCAAAATAGTTCCGGGTTATATTCCCGATTGGTTTTGGGCCGATGGCGCACCTCTTTCCCAAAATGATTCCGAAACTTTGAATAAGTTGTTTCGCCGCAGCACCCCAGATAACTCCCCTGAATGGTATTGGGGGGATGGTAAACCCCTGTCTCACCAGGAAAATATAAAAATGCCACAATCTCTGAACTTCCCGAACTGGATTCATAAGGATAATTATCGCGGTAGTTCCCGCAAGCAAAATAAATCTGCAAGAAAACCGAAAAAAGATGAAGTGCTAATAATTGCTGACCACATAAGGCAAAACGTAAAAGATGAAATTATATGGACCTGGGGAAAAGTAAAAATTCGAATGAAAAACAAAACCATTCAAGCGGATAAAATCAAGATAGATAATAAAACAGGAGAAGGCGTGGCTAAAGGCAACGTTATTTTAACAAATAATGCGGGAACTCAATTGAAAGCCAATATTTCACGATTCAATTTTAAAAATAAAAAAGGAAAAATCTTCCAGACAAGAGGACGTCTTGGAAAAAAGTATTATATAAAAAGCGGTAAATTATCTCGACTATCCGACAAGCACTATAAAGCAAAATCCGTGTCTCTCACTACATGCACTGGGAAGTTGCCCGACTGGTTGTTTGAAGCAGAGTCAATGGATATTATTACGGGTGACAGAGCTGTATTTACGGGCGGTGTTTTAAAAATAAGAGGTGCCCCGATACTTTATATCCCCGCCGGTTATCTGCCAATGGATAAAAAAAGAAAAAGTGGTTTCTTGTTCCCGGGGTTCGGGAGAAGTGATATCGATGGCACTACCTTAAATAACGAATATTTTTGGGCAATCGATGATCATTCCGATGCAACTTTTAAGCTCGGATACAGAAGTAAACGCGGAGTTAACCCGGGCTTTGAATATCGTTATACTCCTAGTCATACGACCCAAGGGTTTTTAACCGGATCATTTTTCGATGATAAAATAACAGGGGACACATACTGGAAGGTGGATGCACAACATACGCAAAACCTCCCTATGGGGTTTTTATTTAATGGGACCCTCGACCTAGAAGGAAAAGAGTTCAACAAAACCTTTAACGATAACATTAGCTTAAGAAATCGTCGAATTTCTAATTCCTATGCAACAGTCAGAAAAAGCTGGGATAGCAGTAGCTTGGAAATTCTTACTCGTTTTCGGGATAGTACGGATATTTCCAGCGATCAGACTCTCGGTGAATTGCCTCAGATAACATATAAAGTTCAAAGGCAAGCTATCGGAGAATCCCAATTTTATTTTAATCAAGACACTAGGTTCACCTCCTTCTTAACAGATCTCAATTCAGATCCAAGCGTTGATAATAACTTTTCCGTTCAGCGGCTAGATTTTCATCCTCAGCTAACCCGAGGGATAAACATAGCGCCCTGGCTAAACTTCGTATCAACCCTTGGTGTGCGCGAAACCCTTTATAGTAAAGGGGAAAATAATACAGGCTTCTTTTCCCGCGAAGGTATAGATTTAGTCGCGACGCTTAAAGGACCTACCTTTGAAAAGATTTTCGTAACCCAAAATAAAATAATTCCTAGATTTAAGCATTTGCTGGAACCCAGACTCACTTTTAATTATATTCCTGATCTGGACAGAAAAGATAAAGAGAAAATCAAATCATTTGATTTCATAGATAGGATCAATCCTCAAAGCCTGATCAATTATTCTTTAACTCAAAGAATTTTTCTAAAAGAATCAGATGGAAAAGGCGATTTTAGTACACGCGAAGCTTTAAGGTTTATCCTCAGCCAAAGTTATGACCTCCGAGAAGCAGATAGAGTCGGCACATCCGATAACCCAAGCCAACCTTTCTCGGATATACGTTTTGATATCGATAGCAGGCTAGCCGATCCCCTTTTACTGAACATGGATTCTACTTATGACATAAATGATAAAGTTTTAAAAACCTTCAACCTTCAAGTTGGGTTTAGGCCAATGGATGCGCTTACCCTATACTTTGAAAGAAGATTCACCCGGAGAGGCGATGTAACCTCTATGGCAACGGTGGATTGGGATTTCAAAAAAGGATGGAATTTAAAAGCCAGTACGAGACTAGACGAAATAACCGCAACTCATCGAGAAAGTAATTTAAGTTTAATGTATGATGATCCCTGTAAATGTTGGGGATTTAATGTTGATGTTATCCAAAGAAACAACTTCAACAGCACATCAGCCACTAACGCAGGGGCACAAGAAACAAGATTTCTTATGGGGATTACATTTCGCGGCCTGGGTTCTATTAAATCAGGAACTAACGAGCGATTTATACACAAGAGCTTTGAATCTATAAAATGAGTGATTCTACTATTTTATCAAAAATGGCTTTAGAGTCCGGTGCCATACGCGTTAATCCAGAAAAACCTTTTACTTGGGCATCGGGTTATAAAATGCCCATTTATAATGACAACCGTCTTTTGCTTGGAAAAGCAAAATATCGGGTTTTCATCTCACAATTATTTATAAAGTTGTTAGAGGATCTTTCACAAAATATTGATGTAATCGCAGGAACCGCTACGGCTGGAATTCCTCATGCGACCACCTTGGCTGATAAACTTAATAAGCCCCTTATATATGTAAGGTCCGCCGCAAAATCCCATGGCATGGGCAATCAAATTGAAGGGCCACTCACTCCCGGTAAAAATGTATTACTAATCGAAGACCTTATTTCGACGGGGGGCAGCGCCATCAATGCGGTAAATGCAATTCGTAAGACAGGTGGAATTGTAGACTATTGCTTATGCATATTTAGCTATGGATTTACCGAAGCTCGAAAAAAATTTCAGGAAATCAATTGTCAATATCACTCTTTACTTTCCTTTTCAGCTCTCCTTAAGGAAGCCCAAACCATGGGTTTATTGTCAAACGATCAAATCGAATCCCTAAAGATCTGGCATAAAGCTCCCTTTAAATGGGCTGAAACTAAAGGGCTTTAGCAACCATCTTGTTCAAATCCCAGAAATAATTTTATAAGCCTCATATTCCTGTTTTTTATCCATATTGATATTGACATGGCCTTTTATTAATAATAGTATGCACGTTTCTTGTACGGGGATGTTATCCCGCTCATTATAAAAAACAGGATGCTCGTTTAAGGAAAGACTAAATCCCTTTCTAAATTAAGCTGTAATTACCGGCAAAATGTTTAGGAATTCAATTCCTTATATTGCTAGAAACTCTTTGGAGGTTTGTTTAGATGCCCAAATTAGAATTAGGTCC
>CAZMXD010000087.1:0-7841 GCA_964570185.1 uncultured Nitrospina sp.
AAAGGTATTTCAGAGGAGGAAGCTAAAGCATACGTTGAAAGCAAGGGTTGTACTAAGTGGTCGGACCATATAGATGGTGACGGCGATAAAATGACTTAATAAAAAAAGGTTAATTGGACGGGTTACTTTTCCCTAATAAAAATGGCTTATGAGAAGTCTCTCTTAAGCCATTTTTTTATTGGTGAGGCGTGAAGGAATCGAACCATTAGGTTGGATAAGCGCAATAATTTTTTATATTTGTAAAATTTCCATATTGGATTGGCACGCAGTTTGCTAATTATTTAATAAGGAAAGAAATGTCAAAATTTTGCCGGAATGAGGAAAGTGATTGAGTTAAATATAATAGAACGTTTGAAAACGTTAACCGGTTCCAATACCAGGCTTTCCAAGAACAATATTTCCCGAAAGAATTTTTATTCTATTTTGCTAAAGCATCAGATAAACATGATAGAGGCTTGGAATCCCAAGAAGTCTGATTCTTTGACAGGTATTAATCCTGGTCAACTTACAGAAGCTTTTTTGAAATTCAAAGATATTCAAAAAAGTTCGATGCTAAAACCTTCTGTTGACACACAAAAGGTTCTAAAAATCTATCAAAAGGAAAAGATTGCGAAAGTAGATTCAAATATTTTCAATAAAGATTCACTATATAAAATTGCCAATCAGGTTGCTCAAAAAAATAACGTTCCCGAAACTTTGTTTCAAAAGCTAATACAAACCGAGTCCGAATTTAATCCCAATGCCAGGAGTCCCAGAGGAGCCATGGGTCTTGGACAACTGATGCCGGCAACGGCTCAAGAATTGGGACTTAGTTTAAAAGAAGACCATTCCTCTGGTTCGATTTTGCATCCGGAATCAAACCTGGATGCTTCCGCAAGATACCTGAGAAAACTTTTTGATAAATACGTTGGGGAAGGTATTCCTTCTGATGAGGCGTGGAATTTTGCTGCGGGAGCCTATAATGCGGGAATGGGAAATATCGGCCGTGCGATGGAAATGGTAAAAGGAAAAATAGTTAAGAAATGGGAGCAGGTGGCAGAAGTGTTACCTAAAGTGACCGGAAAGCATTCTTCCGAGACTATAAGGTATGTGAATCGCCTTCGAGCTTGATTCTTTTTCATTTTTTGCTTGTATTGGTATTCGCGGGAATAAAAGGTAAACTCTTTCTAGGTTTTTTATTTTAATTGGAGATAAGAGATGGATTTGGGTACGGTGTTATCTGTTGGCCTCGGTGGAGTAATTGTGGTTACGGTTATTTATTATTTTCTTACGGAATGGAATGCTGATTAAAAATTATCGTTAATGAGCAAACTTAGCAGGGCAGGGGAATTTCTTTTTTTATCAGGGATTCCTTTTTTTCTTTTGGCCATTTTTTTATTTTCGCTTCTGATTTTAATGCCTTTGAATAGTCGCCGATTTTTTTTTGAAATACCAGTTTAAGAGGTTTTTTTCCTCTCAGATATTTAGCTGCTTTTAATCCTCCTTCCTGGTGTTCTTTAAATCTCCTTTGTACATCCCGCGTGATCCCCGTGTACAGGTGACCTTTGTTGGTACGGATTAAATACAAGTGCCACATTGTTTCTAAATTTTGCCTTGCTTAAACATGGGAAGAAAATCGGCAAGACCTTCTTCTTCAAGTTTGTCAACGGGAACAAACCTTAAGGATGCGGAATTAATGCAGTATCTTTTGCCCGTAGGTTTGGGCCCGTCGTTGAAAAGATGACCGAGATGCGAATCCGCCTTTAAGGACCTGAGTTCAACGCGTGTCATATTGAATGACCTGTCAGTGCGACTTATAATATTTTCGGGAACCAGGGGTCGAGTAAAAGAGGGCCAACCGGTATTAGATTTAAACTTATCTTTGGAACTAAATAAGGGCTCCCCTGAAACAATATCTACGTATATGCCTGCCCGTTTATTATCCCAATACTTATTCATAAAAGGCGGTTCCGTACCATTTTTTTGGGTTACCTTGTATTGCAATTTGCTTAATTTTTTAATCATCCCGCCTTTATCCAGAACCTTGATAATTCGAAACCTTCCTGCCTTGCTTGTTTGGGATACTTTATACTCCCTGTCTTTCCCCCAGAATTTATTTATATACTCATCACGCCCCGAACCTGCGCGATAAATTTTGTAACGAATATAACTTTTTTTAAAAAAATCCTGGTGATACTCTTCTGCTTTATAAAAGGGGGTAGCCGCAATGACAGGCGTTACTATTTTTTTTTGGAAACGTCCGCTCTTAATAAGTTTGGTTTTTGATTTTTCCGCAATTTTCTTTTGTTCCTCACTGGTATAAAAAATTCCGGTTCGGTACTGGGCTCCGCGGTCTACAAACTGGCCTCCATTGTCCGTGGGATTAATGTTTCTCCAAAACACTTCAAGGATGTCCGCATAGGAAATCTTTTCGGGGTCAAAATGAATTTGCACCGCTTCTAAATGTGATGTCTGTCCTGACGCCACTTGCTTGTAGGTAGGGTTTTTCTTTTTGCCACCGGTATATCCCGATATTGCCTGAGTAACACCGGGGAGATCCTCGAAGGGATGTTCCATGCACCAAAAACAGCCTCCCGCGAGAACGGCAATATCTTCATTCGTACTTGCTCCTTTTGTGTAAATAATAACCGGCTTTTTATAAGAAAATTTATTTGTGTTTTCAGGCAGTAATTTTGCCAGAAGAAAGACAAATATAATTACTATTGATGCGGCATAGATTTTATTCATGACATTGATTCCTTTTCAGATTGCACCTTTTATGGTTTATCTACCTTAATGATATCAAAACTAAGAAAAGTCTGCATTAAAGTGGTTTAATATAAAAGGCTTGCCTAAATCAAGGTTGATTTTATGTGATGCGGTTATTTTTGTTGTTTTTATTGATATTGAGGAAGATATCACTTTAATTGGGACGGGCTTGGAGGAGTAGGTAACAAATCCGGCTTTCTTAGTTACGATTGTTTTAAGTTGTATATAAAAGAAAAAATATCTTTCATCATATTTTTAAAATCCGGGTTAAAGGTTAACCTTCTGACAGGATATCCTCCATTCTTGTCGTTTTTTTCCCCATACTTAACTTTTGAGTTTGCGTTAATTTTTTGTTGGCATAGTTTTAGGTGTTTTCCATTAGTGTTATATGCCAAACAATTTTTATATTCTCCGCTTTTACCGTAATAATGATTTGTGGGACTAACAGGCAGAGATAAATGCGAGTAATTCAATATCCCCATGGTTTTGTCAGAGATTTTTTTGGTTTTTATGGTGCCTCCTAGACAAACAGTATTTTTTGCCTTGAAATTTGCCTCACCGGTATACCAAATCATAAAATTCTTTGGGTTTTGGGTGTGATTACAAAAGAAGTCTTTGGTAATTAATGGATCCACCGTGGCATCTGTTGAACTTATTGCCATAAAAATTGGCGTTTTAATGGTTTGTTCGTTATTGGCAAGTCCTCGCATTTCTTTGGTTAGATAATGAAATTGAGCGCCCGCGTTTGCCGGAAAGGATTCATATTTTACTTTATCCTTATCAGGTAGCAGGTCTAACCAAGAAGCTCTGGGAATATATTTTCCGAGTGTTCCAATCCATCCGGCCAAAAATCCCAATGGAGTGTTTTCTTTTATTCCCGGGGAAATGAGAATTAAACCATTTATATCTTTAGGATCATTTTTGCGTAATACATGATGGAGTGTTAGTGATGCTCCTGTCGAAAAACCTACGATATAGAATTCATCTACAATTTTTTTAAAGCTTTTAATTCCCGCGTCTGTGGCGGCGATCCATTTCGAATATTTAATGTTTAGCAAGTCTCCGGGAATTGTACCGTGACCGGGTAGCAGAATAGAGCGGACCCAGTAACAATTCTTCTTAAATTCATTGCCAATATCTCGGAGTATATAGGGCGAATCTGTCAATCCGTGAATTAACAGAACCCCTTTTTTATAAGGTATAAAGTTACCGCATTTCTTTTTATCGGGTTTAAACTCAAAAGGCAGGCGGGCTTCAATCCATTTGGCTTTCAGTTTGCCTTTTGTTGCTGTTTCGATCAGCTTTTTTGTTTTGTTAATGTATTCGGTAAAGTTTTTTTCAGGTAAAGGGGTTTTCAGGTTCGAGGGTTTGTGTCGAGATTCGATACTTCCATTACACGCATGCAAGGTCAACGTGAAAAACAGAAGCCAAACAAATGCGTTTAAGTGATACGGCATAAAACCTCTTTAGTTTTGCCTTTTGCGTAGATGTCTGCAGTTTTATTGTTGGGCGTGGCAACGGACAAAACGATTTTTATCTCCTGAAATTTCGGGGTATGTCATTGTGCATTTTTTTGCCAGGGAAGAACCCTGTTCCTCTTCCAGGTAAATAGGGCAGCGGGGATGGAAATGGCAAGCAGCGGGCGGTTGAATCGGGGAGGGGACATCACCTATCAAGGGTTCGAAAGGTTTGCGTTCTCCCAAATCCGGAACTGACCTCAAAAGCGACTTGGTATAAGGATGTTGAGGATTATTAAATAAATCCTCCACCGGACCCTGCTCGACGATTTTTCCAAGGTACATAATCGCTACTGTATTTGCGAGATACCTCACCACGCTTAGATTATGACTGATAAATAAATAGGTCAGGTCATGTTTAATTTGTAAATCTTTCAGCAGATTTAATATTTGTGCTTGCACTGAAACATCGAGGGCGCTGGTAGGCTCGTCCAAAACCAGGAATTCAGGTTCAAGAATCAAGGCCCTGGCAATAGCGATCCTTTGCCTCTGACCACCCGAAAATTCGTGGGGGTACCTTTCTAAAACAGAATCACTTAAACCTACTTCTTTCATTGCTCGCGAAATTTTTTCAAGTTTTACTTCATAGGGTAATTCCGGGAAATGAACTTCAAGCCCCTCGCCAATAATCCCCTCGATATTCATTCTGGGTTGCAGCGAACCAAAAGGATCTTGAAAAACCATTTGCATATTTTTTCGAAAATATTTTAAATGGTTCCCGGTTAATCGCATTAAATCTTGATTCGCGAAAATCACTTCGCCTTGAGCGTATGAATTTAATTTTATAATAGATTCCCCAAGCGTGGTTTTCCCGCAACCGGATTCGCCTACCAAAGCTAGCGTGGATCCTTTCGGAATTTCCAGATTTACATTATCCACTGCCCGGATGTGATTCACCGTGCGCAGAAATACGCCTTTCTTTACCGGAAAATGTGTTTTGAGATTTTTTACGGAGATGAGTGGTAAGAGGGATGGGTGGTTTTTGGGCATGGTTTTTTTCTGGGAGTTTAAATCCCATTTGGAATTAATTCCCTTATCCAAAAGATGACAGGTGACTTGATGCCCTTTGGTTAAAACATGAGGGATGCTTTCATTTTTACAAATTTCCATTTGCGCGGGGCAACGGTCCAAAAACCGGCAACCTTCGTTATAATCCGTTGCTGAAGGTACCACGCCTGGTATGGTATCGAGAAGAAAAGCAGGTTTTTCCAGTTTGGGTATCGAACTGAAAAGTAATTTAGTGTAAGGGTGGGCCATATTTTTAAAAATTTGTTCCCGGTTACCGTATTCTGCAATGCGGCCTCCATACATGATACAAAGATCGTCTGCCATCTGGTTGACGATCCCCATATCATGTGTGATGAGTAATATTGCCATGTCGGTTTGCTTTTGCAGGTCACTCATCAATCTCAATACCTGAGCCTGAATGGTTACATCCAACGCGGTGGTCGGCTCGTCTGCTATAAGTAGTTTTGGTTGACAGGCTAAAGCCATTGCGATCATTACTCTTTGTTTCATGCCCCCGGATAATTGATGCGGAAAGTCATCAATTCGTTTTTGCGGATCAGGAATTCCAACTCGATCCAGTAAATCAATGGCGCGGTTGCGAGATTCGCTCTGCGCGATTTTCATATGTTGCTTTAATGGTTCCTGTAATTGATCCCCAATTCGAAACAGGGGGTTCAGGGAGGTCATCGGCTCCTGAAATATCATGGCAATATCATTTCCACGTAATAAACGCATCTCTTCCTGATCGAGTTCGGACAGATCCCGGTCTTCGAAAAAAACTTTTCCCGTTGGATGATAGCCGTTTTCCGCGATCAGTTTTATAATCGAAAATGCTGTTTGTGTCTTTCCACAACCTGACTCGCCAACCAGGGCCAAGGTTTTACCTTGCTCCAGATCGAAAGAAACTCCGTCAACGGCACGCGCTATTTTTCCGCGCCCGGCATTAAAATGGGTAGAAAGATTTTTAATAGATAAAAGCATTTTTCTTAAAGAGTTTTTCTTGGGTCGAACGCGTTTCTTATCCCTTCACCTACAAAGGTAAGGAGTGTGATCGTCATGCTAAGAGTTATGAATGTGGGCAGTAAAATCCATATGGCATGCAGATTGTTTTTACCTTGAGCCAATAGTTCTCCCAAGCTGGGCGCAGGACTGGGTACACCAAGATTTAAAAAATCAAGACTGACTAATGCCAGAATGCCCGCCGTTACTTCAAAAGGAAAAAAAGTTACGACCGGGGTCAAAGCATTGGGCAAAATATGACGTCGCATGATTTTAAAATTGGAAACGCCCAGGCTTTTTGCTGCCTTGACAAATTCATAATTTCTTATTTTTAAAAATTCCGCACGAATGTATGCGGCGATTCCCATCCATGCGGTCAGGTTTAAAATTAAAAAGAGGAGTAGAGCCGAAGGCACTAAAAATGAACTTAGAATAATCAAAATATAAAGCCGCGGAATCGAACCCCAGATTTCGGTTAGTCTTTGTCCCGAGAGATCCACCCAGCCGCCAAAATAACCCTGGGTTCCTCCAATCAGGCAACCAATTAGGGTTCCCGTTATCGCCAGAGAAACTCCAAACATCATGGATATTCTGAATCCATAAACCAAACGGGCTAAAACATCTCGACCGCGGTCATCGGTTCCTAAATAATGACCGTCTTCCCAGGAAGATGGATGAAAACTGTCCCCGTCATGGGTTTCGGTCTTATAGGGTGCCGCTAGTACGACATGGCCGGTGACAGATTCTGTGGGTATATATTTATAGTCATAGCGCACAGGAGGCCAAAGCATCCAATATTCCCTTGGGGAACTGTTGACCGTTACCGACTGATTGTTAATTTCAGGTATTGATTCATCTTCCTCGTCCTCAAAGTCTCCAAGGTCCAGACCCAAGCCTTTTTCTTCCGTGTCGACAGAACTGGATTCTATACCGCTTAAAAGATTAGTGAAATTTTTTGATTTGTAATCCGGTTCGCTAGGTAAAAACCCCCCAAAGTCTTTTTCGCTATAAGTAATTGCTATGGGGAAATAGGGTTTTCCCTCGACGACCAGTAATATGGGTCGAATATTACAGATTAATTCCGCGGGGAGAGAAATAATAAAAAGGAAAGCCAATAATAAAAAACTATAATAAGCACGTTGGTCATTTCTAAAAATCCCCAGTTTGGTTTTCCATTCTTTATTTAAACTAAGCATATTATCCTCGGGACTCGTCAAAAGATATTCTGGGATCTATCAAGACATAGGAGAGGTCTGTCAGCAATTGGCCGATTAATGCCATCAATGAAAAAATGAAAAGGGTTCCGAGCACAATGGGGTAATCTCTCTGTATGACCGCTTGATAGGAAAGTAATCCGAGTCCATCCAGAGTAAAAATCTGCTCAAGCAATAATGATCCCGTAAAGAACATTGCGAGAAAGGCAAGGGGAAAACCGGTCACTAACGGAATGAGTGAATTTTTCAGGACATGTTTAAAGAGTACTTTTTTTTCCGGCAAACCCTTGGCACGTGCTGTCAGGACATATTGCTTTCGCATTTCTTCCAAGAACGCATTCTTGGTCAGTAGAGT
>CAZMXD010000088.1:0-7773 GCA_964570185.1 uncultured Nitrospina sp.
AGGATTTCTTCCATGGTTTCTAAATAAATTCTTTTGCGGGTAATATCGGGGGCTTTTTTATACTCCTCATATTGTTGAAGAAATCGTTTGGCATCACCTTCTGCTCTTTTAATCTTTTCTTCCCTATAACCCTCTGAGATTCGGACTATTTGCGCAGCCTGTCCGCGAGCTTCAGGAATCACTGCATTTCGATAACCTTGAGCTTCGTTGATCATTCTCTCTTTATCTTCTCTGGCACGGACAACGTCCTTGAATGAGTCGGCCACCTCATCGGGTGGATGCACATCTTGAAGTTGAATAGTTACAATTTGCAGGCCTGATTTATATTTGTCGAGCAGGGCTTGTATTTGTTCCTTTGCCAGAACCTGTATTTCTGCCTTGCCTGTGGTCAGAGCCTCATCAATTTTTTTGCTGCCCGTGATGCCACGAATTACAGTTTCTGCTGCATCGCGAATTAGTTTGTGAGGACGACGGACATTAAATAGATACTGGACCGAGTCCATAATGCGGTATTGAACCACAAGGTTGATGTCGACGATATTCTGGTCACCGGTTAACATTAATGATTCTGCAGGTACTTTTTGATTAGGCCGTCCCTGTGCTGCACGGAAACCAATTTCTGCACGCCTTACTTGTGTGATTTTTGGCGTGGCAGCGTGTTCTATCGGAGAAGGAAATTTAAAATGCAATCCGGGTGAAGCGGTGCGGGTAAATTTCCCAAATGTGGTCACTACTCCTTCTTCATCAGGTTCGACAAAATAGAATGTGCCAGGGATAATCCAGACTACAAGTAAAAGTAGAATTATGCCAACCAACATGGACGGCTTGAATTGGGGTACTTTTATCTGAGGGATTTCGAAAGGTGGTCTGGGCGGTCCTCCGCCTTGTCCTCCACCACCTTGACCTCCTCTATTTTTAAACCTGTCTTCTGGTTCTTTTGATTCGTGTAAATCGTCCCAAGGCATACGTCTTATTGCAACCCAAAAAGATTTTGAAATAGTTTAAACAACTTGATTTACGCTAGCAGACCCCAACATTCTTGTCAACTGGGCACTAAGTAAGCTTAAAGTGGGACGAAAGGTCTATTTTTTATGTGCATCTTATGTTTATTAGATATTTAAAGGCGGGCCATGTTCAATGGGAGATTTACCCTACCAAAATGGACCCTAATTAAAAATTTTACTGTAGCCCCTGAGGTGTATAGCCTCGTTTGACAGAGGGAGTATTTTAAATTATCTTAAAACCTATTAATTTCATTTGTATTGCCTTAATAAACTTTTTGGAAGATATTCTTAGATATGTTAGCTTTTGCGTTGGACATTACCCAGAACAAACCTAAAAGCTCCAAAGAGAGTGATAATGATGAGTTGAAGCAATATATGGATTACCAGCGTAAGCTGAATCATGAAAATTTGGTGAGGCACTCCTTGGAGTTTGCAAAAAGCCAATTGGAAGAAAATATAGAATCATCTGAAGACGCAAAACCATCCCAATTTCTAAAAACCGTTTTCCCAATTTCGCATCAATTTGCTGATGTCGAGACACTTATGTTGATGCTAAGAAAACTAATGAATAGTCAGAATTCTGCCAATAACTGGTATCGAATGAATTCCTTTTTTCACGCGGTGGTTTTTGAAAGTATTAAAGATTTTGTTAAGGTTTATAACCAGATGTTAGTCAGTTCTCCTGATAAAGCTAAAGAGTTGGGTGTTTCCGATGGGGTGGAAGTAGATTTCGAAGATTGGTCTTATCTTTATTTTCCAGATGTAGATTTCCATATAGGCAAAAGCCTAGGTTATACACATTATCCCTTTGCTAAACGTAATAAAGCCATCGAGGAAAAATGGCAAGAAGTAATTAAAAAAGGAAAGTCTAAGGAGGAAGCTTTAAAGGAAATTCAGGCCGATTATGAAATTGATGATACTTCCGTAAAGATTTTACTGGGACAAAAGATTGCCTCCCCTGATCTTGAGCTACTTTACACCTCTGTAGAAAATCCAATCTATGAAGCATTAACAGACCTAGAGGATGGTCGTTGGGGTGTTATGGACGGAGAATCATTACTTGACCATACCTATTATATGGGTGCCCATTTAAAGGTGTGGGAATGGCGAAAACGAGAAGAAGTGGAGGCAGAGACCGAAGCGGTTTTAAAAGAGCTAAAAAAGTCATCTAAGAAATAGCTTTTCCCACCCCCAATAGAAAACCGCAATAATTAAGGAGTGGTGTTAATTTAGGAAGTGAATTTTTTTAACCTTATAATGGGGCACTTTATTTTTTCGATCCCTTTATAGTTCCTGGCAAGTCAAACTTTGGCCAGATTTCCAAAATAAAGCAGCAATTATTATTTTTATACGCGAATCATAATAGCGGATTTGCTCTATTTCAGGATCAATATAGAGCAACAAACGATCCAAAGCTTTCAGCACATTTTTTGATAGCTATTGTTAATAGGTATTCATCCAAAGAGGCTGCAACCGTTTTTCTCATTAAGAGAATTTGGATATTGGCACCTATTTCAAACATGTTTTTGAGGAAGAGAAAAGAGTTTACAATTCTTGTTTAAAGTCATAACATGCCATCATGTTAAAGGTAGAGTGTTACACATCCTCAAAGCTAAGTGAAAGGCCGGTAGCGTTTTTTCTAAGTAATAGCCGTTACAAAGTAGAGGAAATTATAGATCGGTGGTACGGAGACGGGTCTAGGTATTTCAAAATCAAAGCCGACGACGATAATATATATCTTTTGAAATACGACGTTCAGAAGGATCGTTGGGAATGGGTTTTTTATCAAAACCCTAAAATGCTGGATGCTTTGCCCGATCTAGACTATATTTCATTGCAGGGGTCTGGACGGGTAATTGAAGATCTGGACAACATCTATCCTATTAATTGAATTTCAAAGAGCGAGCCGCTCATACTCTTTAAATAAATATAGTTATTGTCTATGAATCAAGTGAACCCTGAAGCGATCCATTTGCATGCAGGACAGCGTCGCAGAATGGTGGAAGAACAATTGGGCGACCGCGGTATAAAAGACTTGCGTTTGCTAGAAGTAATGAGTCGGGTGCCGCGTCATTTATTTGCCCTAGACTCACTTCAGCATCGCGCCTATGGCGATACACCATTACCTATTGGTGAAAACCAAACCATTTCTCAACCCTATATAGTAGCGGCTATGACGGAGGCTTTAGGTCTAAAAGGTGACGAACGGGTATTGGAAATAGGTACGGGATCGGGTTATCAGACAGCCGTAATGGCCGAACTAGCTGCGCAGGTTTTTACTATTGAAAGGATCAATGTTTTGTCTCGCAAAGCCCAGAATATTCTCGAGGGATTGGGATACGCGAATATTGTTTTTAAGATGTTTGATGGGACGTATGGTTGGCCGGATCAGGCACCATTTAAAGCAATTATGGTCACCGCATCCGCAAAAGAAATTCCTGAAGTTTTAATTAAACAATTGGGAAACGGCGGAAAACTGGTTGCGCCGACAGGGGATGAGTATAAACAAAAGTTGATGGTATTGACAAAAAAGGGCGACCGCGTCATCAGAAAAGAAATTTGCGATTGTAAATTTGTTCCGCTAGTTGGGAAATACGGTTGGCCTGAAAAATAAAAAAACCGCAGCTATGTCAGATATAAAGCTCTAACTATTACAGGAGTTTTTGAAAATGTTTTCACGAATAATTCATAAGGGAGATTTTACCCTCAGTTCGGGCGTCAAATCGTCTTATACCTATGAATATGGAGACCTTTCAGATGCAATGAACGAGGCTTATTGCGAGGCCTTGCTTAAAAAGCTGTTGGATTGGCAAAAACAACATGGCAAATTTGATGTGGTGGTTGGATGCGAGACACAAGGCATTCGTATTGGTCATCAACTTTCCAAGCTTATGAATTTGCCTTTTCATATTATGCCAAAAAAAAGATTGGACTATGCGCAAAACCAAGCCCCTGCTTATTCTATAGATACACATTGGCTGATTGTCGATGATATCGTGACTACCGGGCATTCATTTATTCGGGCAGTCGATTATCTGGAAGTGGAAGAAAAACCAGAGACCATTACTTTTGTTTGCATGATTAAAAGAAACCCTGCCAATCTCGATTACTCTTCAGTGAAGGGAAACCCTGAAAAAGAACAGCTCATGGTTTCAGATGAAAGGATGGATTTTATTGATAAGCGTCTTGTATCGTTATTCAATGAAGGTTAATCGAAGGCTAATCAGCTTTTTTTAATGAGGTAATAGACCTCTCCCTTTTCATGGTAGTGGCCAGCCTTTGCTCCTGCTTTTTTACCCGTACCAAAATAGAGATCGGCGCGTGCTTTGCCGCGAATGGCACTTCCGGTATCCTGATCAATCACAAACCGGGAAATCGCTTTCCAAAACTTAATTTTGTTGTTTGCATCTAGAACTGGTTGTCTTACTTTGATAAAAACCAAACCGCCAGTCGGATAGATTGATTTGTCTGTAGCAATAGACCTTCCTCCTACCAGTTCTCCGCCCCCTGAACCGATGGCACCTTCATCACTAAGTGTAAAAAATATATAACGTTTATTCTGATTGAGGTATTTGGAAATGTTCTGTGGATTTCTGGTAAAATATTTTTTGATTCCCTGCATGGAACCCTCACTGGTAGTGATAACGCCATCACGGATCATAAGTTTTCCAATACCGTTATAGGAATATTTATTAGAACCTTGGTAGCGGACCCCCTGAAGCCTCCCATCAGGGTACTCTAAAACTCCTGAACCTTGAATATGAAGAAAATAACGTTCTAGTTCATTTTCTAACCAGGCAACTTCCAGTCCATGCTTATCCAGAGCTCCTTTAATGTCTATTTCTTCACGCGTTAAACTTCTCCAGTTTTCTCCTGATTGAATTTTGCGAATCTTTGTTATCCCTGATTTGGAACCTACCAAACGAATGCCTGATTGCTTTTTCACCATTTGGAAATCTTTTCCCGGCATTTGATAAATTGGAAAACGGTAACGAGGTGTTGGAATTGGGCTGGCAAGAATGACAGGGCGATAATAACCAGTGAATAGAATTTTTTTATTTTTGCCTTTTCCTACGCGGTACAGCAAAAACTTTTCGGAAACTTTTTTATTAAACTCCTCCTGTGGGAGGTTTTTTTGTAAAAGGTTTTGAAACGCTTGTAAAGTTTCTATGAGTCGACCCCGAGTTATAGTGAAATCCCCAAGACGCACGGGCGAAGCCTCATCCTGCTCAAACATTACTGCCAATTGGTTGCTGATAGCACGCTTAAGTGATGCGGAATCCATATCATCTGCAAAACCTTTTAAATCCGCAATGGAGTGTATGGGTGGGTCTTTTAATAACGGTGTAGGTTTATTTTGGGTTTTAAGCCTGTTTTTTCGGTAGTCGAATTTATTATCTCGTTTTTGCCCATATTTATAAGGCTTTTCTTGATAGATATCGTTGGTTCGTTGGGGGCTTTTTGTTGAACAAGATGCAATTAGGAAATATAATCCCAAAAGTAAGATCTGAGGAATTAACTGACAAACTTTGTAAGGAGAATTAAATTTTTTTTGGCTTAAGAACACAGCCACCCCCTTTTGAAATTAAATTTACTTCTGATTATTGATCCTAAAACTTGCACTAAATATTAGCCATGGCTTCGTTTGCCAATTGGTCGCAACGTTCGTTTTCAGGATGGCCGTCATGGCCTCTTACCCATACCCAAGTGATTTTATGTTTTTGATTCAGTTGGTGGAGTTCCTGCCATAGTTCTTTGTTTTTTACAGGTTGGCGCGAGGCCGTCAGCCATCCTTTTTTTATCCAGCCATGAATCCACTCTGTCATACCCTTAACCAGATACTGAGAGTCAGTAGTCAGGGTTACCTGATAGGGTTGGCTTAGTTTCCTCAAGGCTACGATAGCCGCTGTCATTTCCATAATATTATTAGTGGTATTTGGATTTGAACCTTTTAGTTCTAAAACCTTGCCGCTATTTCTGATAATACAGCCATATCCTCCTGGGCCAGGATTTCCCTTGCACCCACCGTCTGTAAAAATTTCAACGGATTTCATATTTTATTTTCTTTGGACCCTGCTCGGTGGGAATAGGGTAGCTTTTCCTGAAAAATCACGCGACCTTAAATTTTATTGATTTTAATTAGAATTCGGTGTCAGGTTTCTGAATGAGGCAACGATCCGAATACTTCCGGAGGGTACTATAACATATTATTTTTATTGAAGAAATTTGATTTTTTAACTTTTTAAGATTCTTAGTAGGTGGGTATTTTTGAAAGATATGGTAAATTAGTCGAACCATTTTGGCTTGACCTTTTTAAAACCCTTTAATTTGTGGAGAGCATAATGGAAACAATAATCAATAAAGAATCTGGATTGGGAGATAATTCCAGCACCATTGCGTTTCAATGTGTTGATGCGATTCAAATTAGTTTGTTTATTGAGAAAGAGGGCCTTGATTTTTATGAGAAGTCGGCAAGGAGTGTTTTAGAGCCTAACGTCAAAGCCATTTTTTTGCATTTGGCAGACGAAGAAAGAGAACATATTCGGATTTTACAAGCAAAACTTCAATTTTTGAAACCTGCCATTTCTGGAAAGGGAAACACGAAACAGAAAGCCAATTCTTTCATCAGCGAGGAATTGGAAGGTAAAATTTTTCCAGCTTCTGACAATAATTTTTTAAAGAAATTTAAAAACGATTTGGAGGCTTTGGAATATGGAATTGAGTCAGAAAAGCGCTCGATTAAGATATTAAATGATTTGCTAGCAAATGAGAGGAAACTAGATGTGAGATCTATTTTTGCTCATTTGGTAGTAGAGGAAAAAAAGCATTTGTTATTGCTAGAAGAGCTGAAGGCAAAAATTTTACCGGGAGGATGAAAGAAAATACTTGGGTTATCCCTTCTTCCTTGGTGTTAAAGGATATGTAGGGTTTGTCAAGTAGTTCTGCCTATTAGTTATTGATAATTAAACCCTTATAGATCTTAGCCTAGCCTTTTCAACTTAGTTTTTCAGCTGTTAAAAAGGCAAAATGTAAGAATCGGTAGGTTAAAACCGTTAAATAGGTATAGACTTTATAAAAGTCAGGGTGAAAAAGAGTTAAACATTTTAATTATTAAGGTTTGACAATTAATTATTAAGGTTTGACAACAATTTAGGCCTAGTTTATTATTATCTCTTTTTTCACATAAAACTTTATTTATTAAGGATTATTAGCATGAGCCATTATGAGGTCAAAGCTGGCCCGGAGGCATTTCTACCTCCTGCTGCAGCATCGATGGGAAACGTTTTACCCGATCCCGGTGAAGCGCATATTGGAGGTAAAGTTGTGCCTGAAGAGGAGGCATATGAAATTGCTGCCAGAAAGATTTTAGCGGCTAAAGTTCCTACTATTTTCCCTGGGCCTTTGGTGCTCTGGAAATGGACCGATCATGTGGCCGAGAAAGCCAAAGCTCTACGTGAGTTGGCGAATGAAGTTCCCATGCGGTTGATTCCGATGGCTGACTACAGACCCAAATACCCCAAGATTATTCAGGAGTATGAAATCAATCCTAATCACCCCAATCTGACGATTTGGCATAACAAGATTGATGTATGTATCTTTATAGGCGTGCATTGTCATATGGCTAATTTATCTCTAAAAATCATTCGTGGCGGCACGAATTGCTATACAATAGCAATGTGTGCCATGGCAGGGCATGAAGACGCTTGTCTTTCTTTTCGTGACGCAGACCTTAATATGATAGAAAAACTCAAGGCTATGGTCAAAAAGC
>CAZMXD010000089.1:0-7727 GCA_964570185.1 uncultured Nitrospina sp.
GTAAAAAAGACAGATAGTCCGGCATTGAAAGCCTGCCCTCAAAAACGAGGTGTTTGCGTCAGGGTTTATACGTCCACGCCTAAAAAGCCAAATTCAGCACTCCGAAAGGTTGCTCGTGTACGTCTGACAAATGGTATGGAAGTTACGACATATATCCCGGGTGTGGGTCATAATTTGCAAGAACATTCTATTGTGATGATCCGTGGCGGGCGAGTTAAAGACTTGCCAGGTGTAAGGTATCATGTTGTTCGGGGTAGTCTTGATACGCTAGGAGTTGAAGGTCGAATGCAAAGCCGTTCAAAATATGGTGCTAAGAAACCCAAAAAATAGAATACAAATACTATGGCAAGAAGAAGAGAAGCTCAAAAACGAAAAATCACTCCTGATCCAAAATTTAACGATATTTTGGTGGCTAGATTTATCAATTGTATTTTGAATAAAGGTAAAAAAGGCTTAGCGGAGACTATTTTCTATAAGGCGCTCGAAAATATCGAATCAAAAGTAAAAGAAGAGCCATTGCGTGTGTTTCGTAAGGCTATTGAGAATGCCGCTCCTTTACTGGAAGTGCGTTCTCGTCGAGTAGGCGGTGCCACCTATCAGGTTCCGGTGGAAGTAAGGGAAAACCGCAGGCTAGCTCTTAGTATTCGATGGGTAATTCAGAACGCTAGAGCCAGATCGGGTCGAACCATGGCCGAAAAATTGACCGCAGAAATTATGGATGCCTTTAATAATGCTGGCGGAGCGATCAAAAAAAAGGAAGAGGTGCACCGCATGGCAGAAGCCAATAAGGCATTTGCGCATTACCGGTGGTAACGGGAGATACTCTAATAGGATGAGCAAACAAACGGAACTTGAGAAGACTCGTAATATAGGAATTATTGCACATATTGATGCGGGAAAGACAACCACGACTGAAAGAGTCCTCTATTACACTGGGAAAAGCCACAAAATTGGTGAAGTGCATGACGGTAATGCAACAATGGATTGGATGGAGCAGGAGCAGGAGCGTGGAATTACCATTACCTCAGCGGCGACAACCTGTTCTTGGTCGGGGCATAAAATTAATATTATTGATACACCTGGCCATGTGGATTTCACTGCCGAAGTTGAGCGGTCCTTAAGAGTTTTAGACGGTGCGGTCGGTGTTTTCGATGCGGTGAGCGGTGTGGAGCCGCAGTCTGAAACAGTTTGGCGTCAGGCCAGTAAGTACAATGTGCCAAGAATTTGTTTTGTGAATAAGATGGATCGTGCTGGGGCCAATTTTCTGGGATGTGTCGAGCAGATGAAAGAAAAATTGAACGCAAACCCTGTGCCTATCCAGCTTCCCCTGGGTGCTGAGTCTGAATTTCTAGGTGTGATCGACCTTATTAGAATGAAAGCTAATACTTATTCTGATGCTAAAGATAAAGGTGAGACTTTTGATGTAATAGATATTCCGGATGAGTATAAAGATCAAGCGGATGAGTATCGCGAAAAACTTATCGAGTCGATATCGGACATGGATGACGCAATCATGGAAAAATTTCTTAGCGGCGAAGAGGTCTCGGTGGAGGAAATTAATGCTGCATTAAGAGCGGGCACGCTTGCGTCCCATTTCACCCCAGTATTATGCGGCGCTGCCTTTAAGAATAAAGGGGTGCAACAACTACTTGACTCTGTAGTAACCTACCTTCCTTCTCCCCAAGAATTAAAAACCATTACTGGAAACAACCCTAATACGCAAGCTGAAGAGAGCCGAAAGCTGGATGTTAGTGACCCTTTCTCTGCTTTAGCGTTTAAAATTATGACGGATCCATTCGTGGGTCAGTTGGCTTTTGTGAGGGTTTATTCTGGAGAGTTGACCAGCGGTTCCTATATCTACAATTCCACAAAAAATGCAAAAGAGAGGGTAGGTCGAATTTTGCGGATGCATGCAAATAAGCGAGAAGAGGTTGATTCGGTAAAAGCAGGCGATATTGCTGCCGTGATTGGGTTGAAAAAATCCTACACGGGTGACACGCTTTGTGATAAAGACCACCCTATTATTCTCGAAGCCATCCAATTTCCAGAGCCTGTTATTTCTGTGGCTATCGAGCCAAAGACCAAAGCGGAGCAGGACAAGCTTTCGGATTGTCTCGTAAAGCTTCTTCAGGAAGATCCGACCTTTCAGGTTCGTGTTGATCCCGATACTAATCAAACGGTTATCTCCGGAATGGGAGAGCTGCATCTTGAAGTTCTAGTGGATCGAATGCGTAGAGAATTTTCCCTTGACGTCGATGTTTCGAAACCGCAGGTTGCATTTAAAGAGACAATTACTAAAACGGTTGAGCATGAAAATAAATATGTCAAGCAATCAGGCGGTCGAGGTCAATACGGTCATGTTGTTATAAAAGTGGAGCCGAGAGAACCAGGAACAGGGTTCGAGTTTGTAAATAAAATTGTGGGCGGTGCAATTCCCAAAGAATTTATCCCGGCGGTACAAAAGGGGGTTATAGAGTCGATGGCTCGGGGGATTCTTTGTGGGTACCCCGCAGTTGATATCTCAGTGACGTTGCTTGATGGGTCTTTTCATGATGTGGATTCATCCGAGATGGCGTTTAAGATTTGTGCGTCGATGGCGTTTCAAGATGCTTGTAAAAAAGGGGCGCCGCAGATGCTGGAGCCGGTAATGGATGTGGAAGTGGTCACGCCTGAAGAATTTATGGGTGATGTGATCGGTCGGCTCAATTCGAAGCGTGGCAAGATCAAAGATTTAGCAGATCGGGCTGGCGCAAAAGTAGTTCGGGCCGAAGTCCCTTTATCGGGTATGTTTGGGTACTCTACCGATCTTCGATCAGGAACGCAGGGACGGGCCAGTTATTCTATGGAATTTGCTAAATACGATGCGGTGCCAGCCTCTTTGGCGGAGGAATTGATAGCAAAATCCACTGGTTCAAGTGAAAAACTAGCAGTTTAATAAATAAAAATAATACATATATTGGAGTGAATCAGCATGGCTAAAGAAAAATTTATTCGAGATAAACCTCATTTAAATGTAGGAACCGTGGGGCACGTTGACCATGGTAAAACTACCCTTACAGCGGCTATTACTGAAGTTTTATCAAAAAAGGGTTTTGCGGAAACAATTGCATTCGATCAGATTGATAAAGCGCCCGAGGAAAAAGAGCGCGGAATCACAATTGCCATTGCGCATGTGGAATATAATACCGAAAATCGGCATTATGCTCATGTAGATTGTCCTGGTCATGCTGACTATGTAAAAAACATGATCACTGGTGCGGCGCAAATGGATGGTGCGGTTCTTGTTATTTCTGCTAACGATGGGCCAATGCCCCAAACCCGAGAGCATATTCTTTTGGCGCGTCAGGTCGGTGTGCCTAAGATCACAGTTTTCATGAATAAGTGTGACATGGTGGATGACCCTGAATTGCTTGATTTAGTCGAGTTGGAAGTGCGTGAGCTGTTGAGCAAATATGAGTTTCCTGGGGATGATGTTCCTGTTATCCGTGGAAGTGCTTTGCAGGCTCTGGAAAATCCGGAAGACGAAGAAAAAACTAAATGCATTTGGGAACTAATGGAAGCTTTGGATACCTATTTTCCGCTTCCAGACCGCCCCGTTGACAAGCCCTTTTTGATGCCCATTGAGGATATTTTTAGTATTTCAGGTCGTGGAACCGTTGCAACTGGTCGTGTTGAAACGGGAGTGATTAAAGTGGGTGAGGAACTAGAAATTGTGGGTTTCCGGGACACCACCAAAACCACGGCAACAGGTGTCGAAATGTTCCGCAAACTTCTTGATGAAGGCAGGGCGGGTGAGAACGTTGGGGTTCTCCTTCGAGGTACCAAGCGTGAAGAAATTGAACGAGGTCAGGTACTTGCCAAACCAGGGTCAATTACGCCGCACACTAAGTTTAAAGCTGAGGTTTATATTCTCACAAAAGAGGAAGGTGGGAGGCACACCCCTTTTTTTAATGGATACCGACCACAGTTCTATTTTAGAACTACCGATGTTACAGGTGTTGCCACATTGCCTTCTGGCGTTGAAATGGTGATGCCTGGCGATAATGTTGCTATGGAGATTACTCTCATCACGCCTGTTGCGATGGCTAAAGAACTTCGGTTTGCAATTCGTGAAGGTGGTCGCACCGTAGGTGCCGGAGTTGTTGGTGAGATCTTAGAATAATGAGTGATCAAAAAATACGTATTAAACTCAAGGCTTATGACCATAAGTTGTTGGATTGGTCGGTGGCGGAGATAGTCGAAACCACCAAACGCACAGGGGCTAAGGTTGTGGGCCCTGTGCCCTTGCCAACGGTGCGGAACAGATGGACAGTATTGAGATCGCCACATGTGGATAAGAAATCTCGTGAGCAATTTGAGATACGAACACATAAGCGAATCATGGAAATTCTTGAACCTACACCGCAGACTGTGGATGCGCTGATGAAGCTGGATCTTTCTGGCGGTGTGGATATTGAAATCAAACTTTAAAATGAAGCTGTAATGAGCGCATTATTAGGAAAAAAGTTGGGCATGACCCAGATTTTTAATGAAAAAGGCGATTGTGTGCCTGTTACCGTGGTGCAAGTCGAGAAGTGCTTTCCTATTTTAAAGCGGACCGTTGCAAAGGATGGTTATAAAGCAGTAATGCTGGCTTATGGTGTAAGAAAACCGAAGCACACTAATAAACCGTTGAAGGGGTTCTATGACAAGCATAAGGCCGAGCCCGCCCGAATTCTAAAAGAATTTAGAAATCAAGATGTTGATGATGATGTGATGGGTAAGCCAATAAAAGTAGATATCTTCAATGTGGGAGAGGAAGTAGAAGTGGTAGGCACTACCAAGGGCAAGGGTTTTGCTGGAGTTTTTAAGCGTTTTAATTACGGTGGAGCACCTGCTTCACATGGGCATCATGAGAGTTATCGCGGAACGGGATCGATTGGTATGCACACCTATCCTGGTCGGGTTCTAAAGGGGATGGGTATGCCAGGCAGGATGGGTGGTAAAACAAAACATCTAAAAAACCTTGAAATAGTACGAGTCGATGTGGATAACAATGTGCTTTTTCTTAAGGGTGCGGTACCTGGTGCGAATGGTGGTTTGCTTAGAATTTTTAAATCATAAGGGATAATGTTTTTTCATGCCTGAAATAGATATAGTAGATATAAATAATAAGAAAGTGGGAACGGTAGAAGCCTCGGCCGATGTGTTTCAGACGAGGGTTCGCAATCAGTTAGTCAAGAGCTATGTAACTATGCAACTGGCCTCGCGGCGAGGCGGCAATGCAGCTACCAAACAAAATAAGGGTGATCTGCATGGTAGCAATGCAAAGCCTTGGCGGCAGAAGGGCACTGGTCGCGCACGATCTGGTAACACGCGATCGCCAGTATGGCGTGGTGGGATGACGGTATTTGGTCCTAGCCCAAGGAGTTATTCGTTTAATCTTTCCAAAAAATCAAAGAAGCTAGCCATCAAATCCGTTCTCACTGATAGATTTAAAAATAATAATATAGCTGTATTAGATTCAATAATTTTGGAACAACCGAAGACTAAAGATGCTGCTGCTATGTTAAAGAAATTGAGTCTTCCTAATAAGACATTGTTTATTATTTCTGAAAGAAACAGGAACTTTCAGTTGGCAGTTAGAAATTTGCCAAATACGAATGTTTTGCTGGTAGATGGTTTAAATGTCTTTGATCTCTTGAAGCATGAAAAGATTGTTTGCACCAAAGAAGCGCTGCAAAAAATAGAGGAGCGATTAAACTAATGGATATGTATCAAGTAGTAATTAAGCCATTAGTAACAGAAAAGGGCACTACGATGCTGAGTGAAGGCAACTGGGTGACATTTAAGGTTCATATGGATGCTAATAAAATAGAGATTCGTGATGCGATACAAAAGATATTTACTGTTTCTGTTCTCCAGGTTAATACCCAGATAGTGCGTGGAAAGCGAAGAAGGTTTGGAAAAACGATGGGCCATTCCAAGGCTTGGAAAAAGGCAATGGTGCAGTTGAAAGAAGGCGATAAAATTGAAATATTTGAAGGAGTTTAAGGGTAAATGCCTATTAGGAAGCTAAAGCCAAGGTCACCTGGTGTTCGGTTTCAAACCGTATCTGGATTTGATGAAATAACGAAATCAGAGCCAGAAAAAGGTTTACTTGTTTCTATTTCTAGATCAGGTGGGCGGAATAATCATGGCCGGATAACCAGTAAAAGGCGGGGTGGGGGACATCGCAGGCAATATCGAATTATTGATTTTAAGCGTAGTAAGGATGGGGTCGCCGCCAAAGTTGTAGGAATAGAGTATGACCCAAATCGTTCAGCTCGTATAGCTTTGCTTGTTTATTCAGATGGAGAAAAGCGATATATAATTTCTCCAGCTAAATTAAACGTTGGAGATATTTTGATGTCGGGTGAAAGTGCTGAAATCAAAGCGGGTAATTGTTTGCCGCTTAAAAATATTCCTGAGGGGACCCTTATTCATAATATCGAGATGAGGCCGGGGAAAGGTGCGCAGATTGCTCGCAGTGCTGGTAACAGTGCTCAGTTGATGGCAAAAGAAGGGGAGTATGTCACGCTGAAATTAAAATCAGGCGAAGTTCGTTTGATTCACAAATATTGTCGAGCAACTATTGGTGTGGTGGGAAATTCGGATCATGAAAACGTATCTATAGGCAAAGCTGGGCGTAAGCGTTGGATGGGAAGGCGACCCAGAGTTCGAGCTGTAGCCATGAATCCGGTCGACCATCCTATGGGAGGCGGTGAGGGTCGATCATCAGGTGGGCGTCACCCTTGTAGTCCCTGGGGTCAAATTGCTAAAGGATTAAAAACTAGAAAAATAAATAAACCATCGAACAAATTTATTCTCAGCCGCAAGAAGAGAAAATAGTTTTTCGAATTTAGAGGGTTATGAATGGCACGGTCATTAAAAAAAGGGCCTTTTGTTGATACGCATTTGTTAGACCGTATTGAAGAGATGAATCGCAAAAATGAAAAGAAAATTTTTCAGACATGGTCGAGGCGGTCTACCATCACGCCAGATTTTGTCGGTCATACAATATCGGTTCATAATGGAAAAAAGTTTTTCCCTGTTTTTGTAACTGAAAATATGGTGGGACACAAGCTAGGCGAGTTTTCCCCTACGCGAACATTTAGGTCGCACGGCGGAAAAACTAAAAAAGCGGTTACCAAATAAACAAGAACAGTCCTAGCGAGTTTTCTAAAAAAATATTTATAAAATGAACAAGTTATGAGGGTTAGCCTCGCTTGTGGAATTAGAGAGATTAAAAAAACATGGAAGTAAGAGCCCTGCTAAGGCATACGCGAACAGCACCTCGTAAGGCAAGGTTAATCGCAAATTTGATTCGCGGAAAAAATGTGAACGATGCCATAAATATTTTGCAATTCACTCGTAAGAGAGCAGCGGATACGTTTCAAAAACTATTAAAATCTGCGATTGCAAACGCAGAGGAGAATCATAAGGTTCTCGATGTAGAAGATTTGTTTGTAAAGAATGTAATGGTCGATGAGGGTGTTACCTGGAAACGTCATATGCCGCGTGCTCGAGGCACATCTACAAAGATTGAAAAAAAGACGAGCCACATTACTTTGGTATTGGAAGAAAAAGAATCTTAAGGAGAAAAAAGTGGGGCAAAAAGTTCACCCTTATGGGTTTCGGTTAGGATTCAACAAAACCTGGATCTCTAATTGGTATGCGCGAAAAGATTACTCTGACCAGTTGGTTGA
>CAZMXD010000090.1:0-7712 GCA_964570185.1 uncultured Nitrospina sp.
TTAATTGGATTGGGGAATTCCGAGGTTTTAAGTTATAATCCAGAACCCCGGCTTGTCGGATTAATAAATTCCCTAATGAAATGAAATATTTAGTAGTTATTGTAGCGGGCCTGACAGACAGGCCTATCGCTGAAAAAGATAATAAAACCCCTCTGCAACTTGCAGAGACTCCCAATCTGGATGCTCTTGTGCAAAAAGGCTGCTGTGGATCGGTGCAAACTATACCCGACAGCCTGCATCCAGGAAACGAAGTATCTGGTTTGGGTCTTTTCGGTTATGACCCAGAAAAATTTAAACCTGGTCACGCTGCTTTGGATGCTATCGGACTAGGAATAAATATGGAACCGAATGAAATACCTTTATGTTGCGATCTGATAACCCTGCAAGCTACTCATGACGATATGGTCATGAAAGATTATACAGGAGGACATTTATCTAAAGAAGATTCTGACCTTTTGGTAAACGCTTTAAACGAGCAGGTCATGGATGTTTCCGCCACATTTCATAGTGGGAAGGGTTACCATAATCTTTTAGTAATAAAACATCCTCCATTACAAAATAGGTTGTTTCCTCCAAATGAATTGATCGGTGAAGGTATTCGACAATTCATGCCAGAGGGAAAAGAGATAAGTGAACTAATATTTGTGATGAATCAAGCACAGATAATTCTACATAATCACCCTTATAACCAAAAAAGAACTAAGGAGCAGAAAGACGCCGTAAACAGTATTTGGTTATGGGGTAATGGTGATCCACCATCTTTACCCTCCTTTAATGAGAAATTCGGGAAATCAGCAACGGTCATCACAGCATCATCTATGATCAAGGGGCTTGCCAGACATACTGGAATAGAAGTTAATGATATTGCAGGAGCAACCGGTTTCTACAATACAAATTATTCTGAAAAAGTAAAAGCTACTTTGGCTGAGTTAGAAAAGAAGGATGTTGTTTTCCTGCATATTTCTGCAGGAGAAGAAGTTTCTCTAAAAGGCAATATAGACGATAAAATTCACGTAATTGAAGATTTTGATTCGGAAGTCGTTAGACCTATTGCCCAGGCTTTGGAGACCCAAGAAGAAACAAAATTACTTATTGTGGTAAACCATATTAGTTCAGTTTCATTGATGAAATATGACCGTGCCCCAGTGCCTTATCTTATCTATTCTTCCCAAACGGGAAATGAAACTTCTGGCTTAAATAAGTATGACGAACAAATTTTAGAAAGAGGGAAAAGGTTCAATACCGCTTACGAATTAATTGAAACATTTTTTAATAGCGAAACTTAAAACCGCTTTTTGGTCGCACCAAACTATTGCAACCCATTAACAGTGATCTATTTGATCTATAAATTTTTTGACAAACTATGAACGACACGCCATTGGTAGTACAAAAGTATGGAGGCACCTCTGTTGGCAGTCTAGATCGTATTAGACATGTTGCCAAAAAAATCGAACACACTCGAAAAACCGGAACCCAAGTCGTTGTTGTTGTTTCAGCAATGGCAGGTGAAACCGATAAGCTTGTAAAACTGGCCAGCGAAATTTGCGATAATCCAGAACGAAGGGAGATGGATCTTTTATTGTCTTCGGGGGAAAGAATTTCAAGCGCACTACTAACTATGGCGCTTCAGGCTCGAGGGATTTCTGCCATATCTATGACAGGAAGACAAATTGGCTTGCAAACAGATAGTGTTCATACCCGCGCTAGAATAAAACAAATCGATGCAAAAAGAGCCCGGCAAGCGCTCAAAAATAATAACGTTATCGTTGTTGCGGGTTTTCAAGGTATCAACGAAAAAGGCGATGTAACCACTTTGGGACGAGGAGGTTCAGACACCTCTGCCGTTGCGCTAGCTGTTGCACTAGGCGCTTCTCAATGTGAAATTTATACAGACGTAGATGGTGTTTATACTGCAGATCCAAGAATGGTACCAAAAGCAAAAAAACTCGATGTGGTATCGTATGATGAGATGCTGGAAATGGCCAGTCTGGGTGCTAAAGTTTTGCAAATACGCTGCGTTGAATTTGCTCATAAATTCCAAATGCCCTTGGTTGTAAAATCCTCTTATATAGAAGGAAGCAAGGGAACTTTGATATGCGAGGAGGACTCAAATATGGAACAGCCGCTGGTTTCCGGAATCATGTATGATAAAAATCAGGCGAAAATAACATTGAAAGAAGTCCCAGACCAACCAGGTATAGCGGCAAATATTTTTGAACCCATTGCTGCTGCCGGTCTTTCCGTAGACATGATCATTCAGAATATTAGTGCAGAAGGCCATACAGATTTATCTTTTACACTCGGAAGAGAAGAACTAGATGAGGCCATGATGATTATGGACAAAGTGGCAAAAAAAATTCGGGCATTCACCGTAAGCGCCGATTCAAAAATTTCTAAAATATCAATAGTTGGAGCGGGGATGAGGAGTCATTCTGGAGTTGCTGCGCGAATTTTTAAATCGCTTTCAAAAGAAAAAATTAATATCCTGATGATCAGCACATCCGAAATTAAAGTTTCCTGTATCATCGAACAAAAACATACAAAAGCCGCTGTCAATGCATTGCATAAAGCTTTCGAGCTGGACAAAAATTCGAACACAATGAAAAGCATAAAAAAACAAAAATTTTTAGCTCGAAATAAATCAACCGTTAAGAAAAAATGAATACAGTAAAAATTTACGACACAACACTTCGAGATGGGTCTCAAGCCGAGGGTATTTCCTTTACTGTCGAAGATAAAATTCGAATTGCGCACAAACTCGATGAAATTGGAGTCCATTATATTGAAGGCGGCTGGCCAGGGTCTAATCCACGCGATATAGAATTTTTTTCTAAAGCCAATCGCGAAAATTTTTTGCAAACTAAAATCGCAGCGTTTGGAAGCACCCGTTATCCAGATAAAAACGTAGAAAAAGATTTGGTGATTCAAGCCCTAATGAAAACCGAAACCGAGGTAGTTACACTTTTCGGGAAGACATGGGATCTGCATGTCAAAGATGCCTTGTCCACGAGTCTGGATGAAAATCTACGTATGATTTTTGAAAGTATTGAGTATCTTAAAAAATATCGAACAGAGGTGTTATTTGATGCGGAACATTTTTTTGATGGTTACAAAGATAATCCCAACTACGCAATCAAAGCAATTAAAGAAGCCGAATCAGCTGGAGCTGATTGGATTGTACTTTGCGATACTAATGGAGGGTCACTCCCGGATGAAATCGATTTGATACTTACCGAAGTCAAAAATTCCATTTCCACTAAATTGGGAATTCACGCACACAATGATTCTGAATTAGCTGTTGCCAATTCTCTCCGTGCTGTTGGTGCTGGAGCTGAGCAGGTACAAGGCACTGTCAACGGAATTGGAGAGAGATGCGGAAACGCAAATCTTATCTCTATTATCCCCAACTTGAAAATTAAAATGGGAATAGACTGCATCTCTTTCGAGCAACTACAGACATTAAAGGATGTTTCGGCCTTTGTTGATGAATTGGCAAATAAAGCACATTGGAACCAACAACCTTTTGTAGGAAAAAGCGCATTTGCACACAAAGGTGGTGTTCACGTAAGTGCAGTGCGTAAAAATTCAAAAACCTATGAACATGTGCAACCCGAAACAGTGGGTAATAACCAACGTATTCTGATATCTGATCTGTCCGGAAAAAGCAATGTACTACAAAAAGCCAAAGAATTTGGAATTGACGTTGATGCAGGGGACCCTAAAATCCAAAATATTCTAGAGACTCTCAAAAAATCTGAAAACCTTGGGTTTCAATATGAAGGGGCTGAAGCCTCCTTCGAGCTATTGATGCGAGATGCCTTAGGTGAAAAAGAAAATTTTTTTGAGTTTATCGGCTTTAGAGTTATTGTTGAAAAACGCAACGAAGGTGAAAGACTCCTCTCTGAAGCCACTGTTAAACTTAAGGTCAATGATGTACAAGAAGTTTCTACAGCAGAAGGTACAGGACCAGTCAACGCTCTCGATAAAGCTATAAAAAAAGCGTTGATCAAATTTTTTCCAGAACTAGCTGAGATTAATCTATATGATTATAAAGTACGCATTCTTGAAGAGAAAAAAGGTACCCGTGCCAAAACCCGTGTTTTGATTGAATCGGGCGACCAACACCATAAGTGGGGAACAGTAGGCGTGTCTGAAAATATCATTGAGGCAAGTTGGCAGGCTTTGATTGACAGCATCGCTTATAAACTGAATTCTTTTTCAAAAAGCGGCCCAAAGACTTAGAGATCTGACTGATTGACTAAAGTTTCAATCGGTTGTTACCATTTCTTCAAATAGATCCCTTAGGACTCCAACACTTATGCCCATTTTAAAGGAATCTGAATATTTAAATATTATAAGGTTTAACAAAAAATTTAGGCCTGCGATTATTTTTTTATTCAAAGGAAGGACGAGGCCCTGTTCGCAATAATTGACCAACTGTTTCACGATAATATTTCCGCATTTGTGTAGTATGTTTTTCATAATCATGTAGTAAGGCATTTGCAAGAGTATCGACATCATCACCACTATAAGATAATAAACGAGCCAATTGCGCCAATTCAGTTATTTTCTTTGGTAGAGTATTAGTGGGAGTCTGTCGAATAATCCTCAATGCACATTCTAGTTTTCTTAAGAAAAGGTAATTCTCTTTTACAAGATCTGCTTTAACCTGATCAATCATTCCATGAGCCACAAACATATTTATTGATTTAATAGTATTAGTTTTTCGCAGGCGAGGGTTTTTTCCCCCGTGTATCAATTGCAGAATTTGAATTGTGAACTCAATATCAGCAATACCACCATAACCAAGCTTTACATTTTTCCCTTTAGTTTTTTCTTCAGCTAATTCTAATTCCATTCGCTCCCGCAACCTTGAAATTTCTATAAGCGCACTGTACTCAAATTTATCTCGAAAAACAAAATCGTGTACTACACTCATAAATTTTTGACCAATATCTTTATTTCCAGAAACCACGCGCGCCCTTACCATTGCCTGCTGTTCCCATATTCTTGCCCGCGATTTAAAATACTTCGCATACCCCTGTATGGAAAGAACTAACATCCCTCCCTCTCCTTCTGGCCTAAGTTCAGTATCAATCTTATAGGCGAAACCCGCAGGGGTCATTTCTGAAGTTAGTTTATAGATCAACTGTGATACAGCATGATACTGGGTTCCTTCCGAGCTATTTTCTTCAGACCCATCGTAAACGAAAATAATATCCAAATCAGAGCCAAAGTTTAATTCTCCCCCGCCATACTTTCCCAAACTCACGATACAAAATTTTTCAGGTATTGCGTGACCGATCTTCCTGCTTACTTCCTCAAACGCTAATTTAGATACAGCCCGTAAATAAACATCAGCAAGATTTGAAAGATCAAGAAGAGTACCTTCTAAATCAGCCTCTTTAATTAAATACCTTACCCCAATCCGCAATTCTTCATACAGTTTAAATCGGCGTAAAATAATAGCTTTTTTATCTAATGTATTAGCTGTCATTAAAAATTTATCCAAACCTTCAGAAATTTTTTCTGGAGTTTTAAATCGATAAATCTCGTCCATGTCGGAAAGTAAATCTACAAATTCAGGTCGCTTGATTAGTATTTGTGAAAGTAGACCGCTGCTACCAAACAAAATTAGTAGGAATTCAAGAAATTTTTCATTCTCCTGAAAAAGCTTTAAAAAAGATTCTCTGGCACCCGTAGCTTCAATAAATTTACATAGGTTCTCGATAGCTTTCCCAGGGCTTGAAACTTTTTTGCATTGGTTAATAATCCTAGGAAGGATTAAGTCAAATTCTTGAATACTTTTTTCAGAGGGATATGAAAATTTCGAACCATCTCGAAATACTTTTAAAAAACGAAATGCTTGTCTAGGGTCAAGAATTAATGGAATGGAAGCCAGTGTTTCAACCGAAAATAAATTTTCTCCTTCTCGAGACCATTTCCATTTATTCGAAATCGCTTCAGCTGCTTCCCTTTTTTCTTCTTCTGCAAACTGCTCGAAAAACATTTTCCCCACAAAAGAAGTATGCGATTCATAAACATTCATCAAGTTATTTGAAAGCTCTTCAACCGTATTACCTTTAATACGCATCTTTCTAGCAAGAACGGCTCTATCCGCATTGCTTTCGGGGATCTGGTGTGTTTGCATACCAAAAGTTATTTGCACTCTATTTTCAAGATGCCTCAAAAATATATAAGCATCCAATAAAAATAAATAATCTTTTTCATTAATAATATTTTTTTCTTTTAAAGCTTCCAAGGCTTTAAGGGAACCTCTAATTCGCAACTCTTTATTTCTACCACCAAATAAGAGTTGATAAGCCTGGATTATAAATTCAATTTCTCTTATTCCCCCAAATCCAAGCTTGATATTTGCCTTGTGCGCATTTTTACCTTTAAGGCTTTTGTTGATAAGGTTTTTCATGGATTTGATTTTTTCTATAGCTTCAAAATCTAAACTGCGCCGGTAAATAAACGGCTCCATCATTCCAAAAAATTCTCTACCCAACGAGTCACTCCCAGCTGAGACTCTAGCCTTAATCATGGCCTGTCTTTCCCAAGTTTTTCCCCATGATTGATAATATGTTTCACAACTAGCCAACGAACTTGCTATTTCTCCGCTAGGACCATCGGGCCTAAGGTCTAAGTCGACTCGAAAAACGTTACCTTCATCAGTGATTTCATTAATGTACGCAGTAATTTGCCGTGCCAGCTTGGAAAAAAATTCGTGATTGGTTATTTTAATAACCTCACTTTCCGCAGAAAATTCTGGACGTGTTTCCCCATGACTTGAAGTGTAAATATAAATAAGGTCGATATCTGAGCTGTAATTTAACTCCTGACCTCCCAATTTTCCCATTCCAATGACAGCAAACTCCGAGACTTGCCAATTTTCATCCGCATCTTTATATGAGGGAATACCATGTTTTTTTTGCAAATCTTTATTCGCTTTTTCATAGGCAATTTGTAAACAAACATCTGCCAAATTTGAAATATCCCCCACAGTTTCCATTAACTGTGCGTTTCCAAGTAAATCTCGTAATCCTATTCTTATGTATTCCCTTTTCTTAAATTTTCTTAGCAATATAGATGTTTTATTTTTATGAAATTCATCTCCTGCCATTTCATAAAAATCTCTCATTAAAGTATCCTTAGATTTTGATTCTGTAAGTATTTCGGGTCGGCTTAACCAATTTACATGCGAGGGTTCACTTAAAAGAGAGTCTGTTAAAATTTGGCTTCCTGAAAATAAATAAACTAGTGATTCCAATAGGTTTTTTGATTTTGAGAGTTGTGTAAAAAGATGCTCTTTTTCTTTAAAATTTTTAACAAAGCGTTCCAAATTATGTAATGCCAAATCTGCATTATGAGACTGAGCTGATAAGTCTAATAAACTTGAGAAAAAATCAGGGTATAATTTTTTGAAATCTGCACATTTGGCTATAGAAATAAAATCTTTCCAGCTCTTCGAAGGTTCTTGAAATTCAAATATAGCTAAAATACTTTCCGACCCTGGTTCCCAAGGCTGGCAATTATGTATTTTTTCTATCAACGCTTTTTTAGAGTTCATTTTTTTCAAAATCTAAAACCAGGTATTAAAGCAAAAAAAAACCCCCTGGGGTGGAACCAGGGGGTTTTCGAATAAAATCGTTATTCTCCAGCATTCACCTAATCAGCAATCGTAATACATTTGGAATTCAAGCGGATGC